>NZ_RCOB01000161.1:0-52579 GCF_004307665.1 Pseudomonas sp. Sample_16 | reverse complement strand
TTTGTACTTGCTGGAGTAAACGCCCAGCGGCTCCAGGTGCACGCCGGCGACCGACACCAGGTGGGTGCCCTTGGCCTTGTTGAATTCATCGAGGTACGGCTGGTGCTGGAAGAAGTTGGCGTCCAGGCGTTTTTCCGCAACCTGTACGTTTGGCTGGATGTAGTCGGTGAAGACTTTGACCTTGAGGTCGACGCCTTCTTTGGCCAGGGCCGGTTTAACGAATTCGAGGATTTCCGCGTGCGGGACTGGCGTTGCGGCGACCGTCAGGGTGTCGGCAGCGTGGGCGGAAAACGCGGCAACGGCAGCGAAGGCGACGAGTAGTTTTTTCATTCAGCTAACTCCATGTGAGGCGCCCGTTTGGCGCCTGCCAGCGAATGGCCGGCTCATGTCTTACTTACGGGAAAAGTGGACGACCAGTTTGTCGCCGACGGTTTGCAGTATTTGCACCAGTACCAGCAGCAACACCACGGTGACGACCATCACGTCAGTCTGGAAACGCTGGTAACCGAAGCGGATCGCCAGGTCGCCCAAACCACCGGCACCGACCACACCGGCCATGGCCGTGTAGGACACCAGTGTAATGGCTGTCACCGTAATAGCGGCGTAGATGCCTGGGCGGGCTTCCGGCAGCAAGGCGTTGGTGATGATCTGCCGCGTGGTCGCGCCCATGGCCTGTGTTGCTTCGATGATGCCGCGATCCACTTCACGCAGGGCGGTTTCCACCAGTCGCGCGAAGAACGGCGTGGCGCCCACCACCAGCGGCGGGATCGCGCCGGCAACCCCGAGCGAGGTGCCGGTGATCAGCACCGTGAACGGAATCATGACGATCAACAGAATAATGAACGGCAGCGAACGCAGGATGTTCACCACCAGCGACAGCATGGCGTACACGCCTTTGGCTTCGAGCAACTGGCGCGGGCTGCAGAGGAACAGCAATACGCCCAGTGGCAGGCCGAGCAGTACGGTGAACAACAACGAACCGCCGAGCATCAGCAGGGTGTCACCGGTGGCCAGCCAGATTTCGAACCAGTCGATATTGGCGAAGAAACTTGTCAGGGCTTCCATTAGCGCAGCACCTCCATGTGGACGTCGGCGGCGGTGAAGCGGGCGAAGGCCGCTTCCATGTCACCACCGGTCACGGCCAGGGTCAGTTGCCCGTAAGGGATGTCTTTGATGCGGTCGATGCGACCGGCGAGGATGCTGTAGTCCACACCCGTTTCGCGGGCGACGGTACCCAGTAGCGGCGCGTAGGTCGCTTCGCCCTGGAAGGTCAGACGCACGATGCGGCCCGGCACGTGAGCGAAGTCGTCACGTTGCTCGCTTTCATCGATGTGCTCGTCTTCCTGTACGAAGCGCTTGGTGGTCGGATGCTTGGGATGCAGGAACACATCGGCCACCGAGCCCTGCTCGACGATCACGCCTGCGTCCATCACGCCAACCTGGTCGCAGACCCGGCGGATCACGTCCATCTCATGGGTGATCAGGACGATGGTCAGTTTCAGTTCGCGATTGATCTCGGCCAGCAATTGCAGGACCGACGCCGTGGTCTGCGGGTCGAGGGCGCTGGTGGCTTCATCGCACAGCAGGATTTTGGGCTTGGTCGCCAGGGCGCGGGCAATGCCGACACGCTGCTTCTGGCCGCCAGACAATTGCGCCGGGTACTTTTTGGCGTGGTCGGACAGACCAACCCGCGCCAGCAACTCAGCCACTCGCCGGTCGATTTCGCTACGCGACAGTTCACCGGCCAGCGTCAGCGGCATGGCGACGTTGTCGGCCACGGTCTTGGATGCCAGCAGGTTGAAGTGCTGGAAAATCATCCCGACTTGCTGTCGGAAACGGCGCAGGCCATTGGCGTCCAGCGCGGTGACTTCTTCGCCGTCGACAAAGATCTTGCCGCCACTGGCGCTTTCCAGGCGATTGATCAGACGCAGCAGGGTACTTTTTCCCGCACCGGAATGGCCGATCAGGCCGAAAACCTGACCGTTCTCAATCGTCAGACTGGTCGGATGCAGGGCGGGGATATCCTTACCGGCGACGCGGTAGGTTTTATGGACGTTTTGAAACTCGATCACGTAGCGAACCTTGTGGGGCGCGTTGGAAAAGGGTCAGCGGTTAGCCGGGCGCGCATTTTAGCCTGTCCGTATAGAGGTTCTTAGCATTTATTTCGCATTCATCCAGCCATTTGGCAATAACGCGATCAAAGGTCAGATAAAAGGAACGGCTAAAAACCCCGTCAGTCACTACTTAGGCAACTCGAAAATACCCCGAGGAGATATGCCTGATGAGTACCAAGAAGCCTGCCGCGACCAAGAGCGCGATGGCCGGGACTGATACCCTGGACCGCAACAACAGCAATGCCAAACTCGACAGCCTGGAAAACTTCCGCTCTGACGCCACCGGCCAGGCCTTGCGCACCAATCAAGGCGTGAAAGTCGCGGACAATCAGAACACCCTGAAGGTCGGCGCCCGCGGACCTTCCTTGCTGGAAGACTTCATCATGCGTGAGAAAATCACGCACTTTGACCATGAGCGCATACCCGAGCGCATCGTTCACGCTCGCGGCACCGGCGCCCATGGCTACTTTCAGTCCTACGAAAACCATAGCGTACTGACCAAAGCCGGATTTTTGCAGGATCCCGGCAAGCAGACCCCGGTATTCGTGCGTTTTTCCACGGTACAAGGCCCACGCGGGTCAGGCGATACGGTTCGCGACGTACGAGGTTTCGCGGTGAAGTTCTTCACCGACGAAGGCAACTACGACCTGGTGGGCAATAACATGCCGGTGTTTTTCATCCAGGACGCCATCAAGTTTCCCGATTTCGTACACGCGGTGAAACCCGAGCCGCACAACGAAATCCCTACGGGCGGCTCAGCCCATGACACGTTCTGGGACTTCGTTTCGCTGCAACCGGAATCGGCGCACATGGTGATGTGGGCGATGTCCGATCGGGCGATTCCGAAAAGTCTGCGCAGCATGCAGGGCTTCGGTGTCCATACCTTCCGTTTCATCAATGCCGAAGGAAAATCGCGCTTCGTCAAATTCCACTGGCGCCCCACCGCCGGTACCTGCTCGCTGGTATGGGATGAAGCGCAGAAACTCGCCGGTAAAGATACCGACTACCACCGTCGGGATCTCTGGGAAGCCATCGAGATGGGCGACTACCCGGAATGGGAACTGGGCGTGCAAGTGGTAGAGGAAGAAAACGAGCACGACTTCGACTTCGACATTCTCGACCCGACCAAGATCATTCCCGAAGAAATCGTGCCGATCACGCCGCTGGGCAAGATGGTGCTTAACCGCAACCCGGACAATTTCTTCGCAGAAGTCGAACAGGTTGCGTTCTGCCCGGGGCATATCGTGCCGGGCATCGACTTTTCCAACGACCCACTGCTGCAAGGCCGGTTGTTTTCCTACACCGACACGCAGATCAGCCGACTCGGCGGACCGAACTTTCATGAGATCCCCATCAACCGTCCGGTAGCACCGTTCCACAACGGTCAGCGGGATGCGCTGCATCGAACCACCATCGATAAGGGCCGTGCAGCCTACGAACCGAATTCCATCGACGGCGGCTGGCCGAAGGAAACCCCGCCTGCCGCGCAGGATGGCGGCTTCGAGAGCTATCAGGAACGCATCGACGCCAACAAGATTCGCCAGCGCAGCGAATCATTCAGTGACCATTTTTCCCAGGCACGCCTGTTTTTCCACAGCATGAGCAAGCACGAACAGGAACACATCATTGCGGCGTACAGCTTTGAGCTGGGCAAGGTCGAACGGGAATTCATCCGTGCCCGTGAGGTGAACGAGATTCTGGCCAATATCGATCTGGAACTGGCCAAGCGCGTGGCGCAAAACCTTGGCTTGCCGGCCCCGACGGCTGGAACGGTGGAGGTGCCGAAAACCTCTCTGGAGCGCTCGCCTGCGTTGAGCCAGGCCAACTTGCTGCCCGGGGATATCAAAACCCGCAAAGTGGCGATCCTTGCTGCCGATGGTGTCGACGGCGCCGCAATTGATGCCATGAAGAAAGCGCTGGAAGCTGAAGGCGCTCACGCCAAGCTGCTGGGGCCGACCTCGGCGCCGGTAAAAACCGCTGACGGCAAGGCGTTGCCAGTGGATGCATCCATGGAAGGTTTGCCTTCAGTGGCATTCGACGCGGTGTTTGTGCCCGGCGGCGCAGCGTCGATCAAGGCGCTGAGTGCCGATGGCGTGGCGCTGCATTACGTGCTGGAGGCTTACAAGCACCTGAAAGCGATTGCGTTGCACGGTGAGGCGAAGCAGTTGCTGGATGTGTTGAAGCTGGAGGCTGATGCGGGTTTGATCGTCGGGGCGGATGCCAAACTGTTCAAGGCGTTTTTTGCTGCGATCGGTCAGCATCGGGTGTGGGACAGGGAGCCCAAGGCCAAGGCGATTCCGGCCTGAGGTTCTGGTTCGTTTGAGAAGGCGCCTTCGCGGGCAAGCCTCGCTCCTACAGAGGGTCATCGAAACTCTGTGGGAGCGAGGCTTGCCCGCGAAGCTTTTCAAGATTTACGAGGGCTAAGTACCATTTGCGCCGGTACGCTGCGCAGAATCTGCCGCTCCAGCTTCAGGTCGAATTGCGGGTCGAGCTTTTTCACGCGTTTGGTCAGCAGGTTTGCCAACCACGGGTAATCATCGGTACGCGGCGCCTGAATGCTCACATCGCACTGGTAATTCACAACATCGGCGGCGATGGCGTCCAGTTGACGACGCAGTTTGCCCATGTCGTTGATGTTTAGCGCCACCGTCGTGCTTTCCGCCGTCGGGTCGATGACTTTGGCTTTGGGCATGGCTTCCGCGGCTTTGAGTGCTGCTTCGGCTTTTTCCAGTTCCGCTTTGCGGGCCTCAGCGATAGGGCCGTTGACGCCACCGGTCAATGCTGGCGCCTTGGGCATCAATGCACGGGCACGGGCCAGGGCCGTAGCGGCCGCATTTACGTCACCCTTTTGCAGCACGATCTGGCTACGTAGCAAGTAGGCTTCGGCCAGTTGCCGTTGGTATTGCTCAAGGGATTGATCATTGGGCGACTCGGCCTGCAAGGCTGCCAATTGACCTTCGGCCGTGGCCAGCTCACTGCTGGCCAGGCTTTGCTCAAGCTGTGCAATGGCCGTGGCCCGCGCATCCGGGACCTCGGTGGCCGTCGGTGGCGTGCTTTGGCAGGCGCCCAGCAGCAAGGAAAATGCGACAAGGAGCAGATAACGGGCGGCGAACGACTTCATTCCTGCGACTCTCTATTTGCGCAAAAAACGAGCAAGTCTACACCCCTCGACGGGGCAGAACAAAACTCAGCAGAAACAGTGCGGCGGCCGTCACAACAATCGACGGACCGGCCGGGGTGTCCTTGAACCAGGACAGCGCCAGCCCGCCACACACGGCGAGTATGCCCAACAGGCTCGCGCCCAGTGCCATCTGTTCCGGAGAGCGGGCGTGACGTTGTGCCGCAGCCGCCGGAATGATCAGCAACGAAGTAATCAGCAATACGCCGACGATTTTCATCGCCACGGCAATCACCACGGCGATCAGCAACATCAGCGCCATGCGTAAACCTGCCACGGGCAAACCTTCGACCCTTGCCAGCTCCTCATGCACCGTAATCGCCAGCAATGGCCGCCACAAGGTAACCAGCAAAGCCAGCACCGCCGCGCTGCCACCGAGAATCCAGGCCAGATCGGTCGGGCTGATCGCCAGCAAGTCGCCGAACAGATAGGCCATCAGGTCGATCCGCACTTCGTGCATGAAGCTTAGTACCACCAATCCCAAAGAGAGGGTGCTCGGTGCGAGAATTCCCAAAAGTGTGTCGGACGCCAGCGGCTGGCGCTGTTGCAAGGTCACCAATAACACCGCCAACAGCAAGCAGCCTACGGTCACGGCGACAGTCGGGCTGACATCCAGCAGGAAACCCAGCGCAACGCCCAGCAACGCCGCGTGTGACAAGGTGTCACCGAAATAGGCCATGCGCCGCCAGACCACGAAGGAGCCCAACGGACCCGCGACCACAGCCAGAGCCAAACCTGCAAGCAGGGCGTAGAGCAGAAAATCAGCCATGCTTGCAGCTATCTCCGTGAACATGGTTATGGCCCGACCCGGGCGCCTTGACGACCGAACCGTGCAGATCGTGGGCGTGGTCGTGATGGTGGTGATAAATCGCCAGACTCTGTGCGTTTTTGCCGAAAAGCTCGACGAATGCCGGATCGCCACTGACCTGTTCAGGGTGGCCGGAGCAGCAGACGTGGCGATTGAGGCACACCACCTGATCGGTAGTGCTCATGACCAGATGCAGATCGTGGGAAACCATCAATACACCGCAGCCGTGCCGGTCACGCAGACGGGTGATCAGGCTGTAGAGCTCGGCCTGGCCAGCGACGTCGACGCCTTGCACCGGCTCGTCGAGCACCAGCAGTTGCGGCTCACGCAACAGCGCGCGAGCCAGCAAGACACGCTGCATTTCACCACCGGAAACACTTTGCACCGGGCTGTCGATCACCTGTTCGGCGCCGACTTCCTTGAGCGCGGCCAGGGCCATCGCGCGGTCCACACCCGGCACCAGGCGCAAGAAGCGCAGCACGGAAAGCGGCAGGGTCGGATCGACATGGAGTTTTTGCGGCATGTAGCCCACCCGCAGTTTCGGCTTGCGCCAGACGCTGCCGCTGTCGGGTTTCAACAAGCCAAGCACGGCACGCACCAGCGTGGTCTTGCCCGCGCCGTTGGGACCGATCAGGGTGACGATCTGGCCTGGCTCGACGCTCAGCTCGATATTGTCCAGCACCGGTTGCCCGGCAAACGTAACGGCAACCTGTTCGAGTCGGATCAGCGCGTTGCTCATCAAGCCCCCTGGCAACCCGAGCAGAGACCGATCACTTCGACGGTCTGGCCCTCAACGACGAACCCGACATCCTCGGCGCTGGCGATAATCGCGTCACTGATGGATTTCTGTTCGAGCTCAATGGCGGCGTGGCATTCACGGCAGATCAGGAACTGACCCTGATGCGCGTGCTCCGGATGATTGCAGCCGATGAAGGCGTTGAGGGATGAGATGCGGTGAACGAGGCCGTTTTCCAGCAGGAAATCCAGTGCGCGGTACACGGTTGGCGGCGCGGCACGGCGGCCATCTTGTTCGCTGAGCACCGCGAGGATGTCATAGGCACCCAATGGCTTGTGGCTTTGCCAAACCAGCTCCAGCACCCGCCGCCGCAACGCGGTCAGGCGCAGGCCCTGACGTGCGCACAAAGCATCGGCCTCAGACAGAGCGCTATGCACGCAATGAGAGTGGTCGTGGGGACGGCTGGCAATCGGTGTTTTAGGCATGAGCGGCGACGAGGTTTGTGAGAGACGTTATTATGTTACCCGTTCTCGCCTCTTTGAGTGGTCATCGTGTCCCGAATTTTTTCTATCTTTGTCGCATTTATCGCCAGTTTTCTGCTGATGGGTTCAGCGCAAGCCGAGGTTAAAGTCCTCACCAGCATCAAGCCGCTGCAACTGATCGCCGCTGCCGTGCAGGACGGCGTGGCGATTCCGGAAGTGCTGCTGCCGCCAGGCGCCTCGCCGCATAACTATGCCTTGCGCCCTTCCGACGTACGGAAGGTGCAGTCGGTCGATCTGCTGTACTGGATCGGTCCGGACATGGAAGGTTTCCTGCCGCGAGTACTCAATGGTCGTACTTTGCCTAGCGTTTCCGTTCAGGTTTTGCCAGGGATGAAGCTCCGCCATTTCGCCGAAGATAACCACTCACACGCCGAAGAAGCTGACGAACATGATCATGATCATCGCCCGGGCAGCCTCGACGCGCACTTGTGGCTGTCGCCGATCAATGCCCGAGTCATCGCCACCAAAATGGCGGCTGACCTGAGTGCCGCCGACCCTGCCAATGCTGCGCGCTATCAGAGCAACCTCAAGGCGTTCGATGAGCGTCTGGATGCGCTCGACGTGCGGCTGAAGAAACGCCTGGCAGGCATTGAAGGCAAACCTTACTTCGTGTTTCACGAGGCTTTTGACTACTTCGAAGACGCCTACGGCCTTAAGCACGCGGGCGTATTCAGCGTTGCCGCGGAAGTACAGCCCGGCGCCCAGCACGTAGCGGCGATGCGTGCGCGGTTGCAGGAAGTCGGCAAGACCTGCGTCTTCAGCGAGCCGCCGCTGCGCCCGCGCCTGGCCGAAACCCTGGTAGCGGGCCTGCCGGTGAAATTGGCGGAGCTGGATGCGTTGGGCGGTTACACACCCGCGACGGCTCAAGGTTATGAGCAAGTGCTGGAGAAGTTGGGGAATGATTTGGCGGGGTGCCTGGAGTCGCTTTAATTAATGCAATAACCCTGTGGCGAGGGAGCTTGCTCCCGCTGGACTGCGCAGCAGGCCCCAAGAAGGGGTCGCTTCGCAACCCAGCGGGAGCAAGCTCCCTCACCACAATTTAAAGAGCGAAAGGCAACGGGGTATTGACCGTCTGCCGCTGTGCCAGGCGCAATTGAAACTCCATCGGGTCGTGAATCAGCACGTCCTGCCCGGCGAATGATTCGGCCGCGATCAGGCGCGACAACCAGAACCGCACGCACGCCACCCGCAATAGGGTCGGCCACAACTCGGCTTCGGCCGCCGTGAACGGACGCAGTGCGGCGTAAGCGCCCAACAGCGCTCGCGCTCGCGCTCCGTCGATCAGACCATCGTCATCGGAACACCAGTCGTTCAAGGCAATCGCCACGTCGTAGAGCATCGGCCCCGAACACGCGTTGTAGAAGTCGATCAGCCCGGTCAGGTGCGTGCCCTCGAACATCGCGTTGTCGCGGAACAGGTCGGCGTGGATGTTGGCGCGAGGCAGCGCCAGAATTTTCTCTTTCTGCCGGGTGATTTCTTCCAGCGCTCGCTGCAACAGTTCCTTTTGCTCGGCATTCACGTGCGAAAGGAATTGCGTACCCTCCTCCAGCATCCAGTCCAGGCCACGATCGGTCTTGCGCTTGATCATGTTTGCAGCTTGGGTGGCCAGGTGCAGATGCGCCAGCAACTCGCCCACTTGCGCGCAATGTTGCGCGTTGGCCTGCTTGATGTGCTTGCCGGCCAGGCGCGGTTGCAACAATGCAGGCTTGCCAGCCAGCTCACGCAACGCCACGCCGTCCGTGGTGCGGATGGCGTATGGCACCGGCAGATCGGCTTGGTGCAACACGTCGAGCAGCTCGATGAAGAACGGCATTTCTTGCACCGGGCCACGCTCGACCAGGGTCAGGACAAACTCGCCCTGCTCCAGGCTGATAAAAAAATTGGTGTTTTCGCTACCGGCGGCAATCCCCTGGAAATCAAGCAGGCGGCCGAGGCCATAAGGGGCGAGAAAAGCTTCCAGCTCAGGCCGAGCCAGGGGGGTGAACACAGACATGTTTAAGCTGCCAGTACGGGCGCTGGTGGGCGCCAATTGAAATTAAGAAACTACTTCCACTCGAAGATCTTCCACGACGGAATCAGCATATCGGGCTGATCCGAGCGGATAAAGTTACCGTCCGATCCATCGGCGCGCACCAGAAAGTACGGTTTTCCGCCCTTCGGCGTGACCTGAATGGCATACAGGAAGCCATTCTGGCGGTATTCCTTGATCGTGTTGTCGCCTTCCGTGCGGATGGTTACATCCGGTTCCGGCGATGGCGCATCGTCCGCCGCCATAACAGCCAATGGAGTGATTGCAAACAAGCCAGCCAGCAACAGGCGATTTAGTGTGCGCATGATAACCTTGTCCCTTTGTCGTCAACGGTCCCGCTATTCTAGCGCCGGACCCGCCGAAAAGGTTGATCCTGCTCATGAGCCAAGCCCCCCTCGTCCTGGTGGACGGTTCTTCTTACCTGTACCGCGCCTTTCACGCGCTGCCACCGCTGACCACGTCCAAAGGCCTGCCGACCGGTGCGGTCAAGGGCGTGTTGAACATGCTCAAGAGCCTGCGCAAGCAGTACCCGGACAGTCCGTTCGCCGTGGTGTTCGACGCCAAGGGTGGGACTTTTCGCGATGACATGTACGCCGAGTACAAGGCCAACCGCCCGAGCATGCCCGATGACATGCGCGTACAGATCGAGCCGCTACACCAGAGCGTGATCGCCCTGGGCTTCCCGCTGTTGTGCGTCGAAGGCGTCGAGGCCGATGACGTGATCGGCACGCTGGCCCGCAGCAGCGCCGCGGCAGATCGCCCGGTGATCATTTCCACCGGCGACAAGGACATGGCGCAACTGGTCGACGGCCACATTACCTTGGTCAATACCATGACCGGTAGCAGCATGGACGTGGAGGGCGTGAAGGAGAAATTCGGCGTCGCTCCCGAGCAGATCATCGATTACCTGGCGCTCATGGGCGATTCGTCCGACAACATTCCGGGCGTTCCGGGCATCGGTCCGAAGACCGCTTCCGGCCTGCTGGTCGGCGTCAACGGTGGCCTGACCGAGCTCTACGCGCAGCTCGACATCGTGCCGACCCTGCCGATTCGCGGTGCCAAGACCCTGCCGGCCAAGCTCGAAGAGCACAAGGAGATGGCATTCCTGTCCTATCAACTGGCGACCATCAAGGTCGATGTGCCGCTGGACATCGGCCTTGATGACCTGAAAATGGGCGCGGAAGATCCAGACAAACTCTACGAGCTGTATACCCTGCTGGAATTCAAAAGCTGGTTGAATGACCTCGATCGCGACGCCAAACGACTCGAACTGAGTAGTGCCGCCGAACCTGCGCCAGTCGCTGATCTGTTCAGCGCACCCGAAGTCGAAGCACCGGCCCCCGTCGCCGAAGCCGCTTATGAAACCATCCTCGATCAGGCGCGTTTCGATGTCTGGCTGGAGAAACTGAACAATGCCAAATTGTTCGCGTTCGACACCGAAACCACCGGTATCGATGCGCAACAGGCGCAACTGGTTGGCCTGTCGTTCGCGGTACAGCCTAACGAAGCGGCTTACATCCCGCTGACCCACTCCTACATCGGCGTGCCCGAGCAACTGGATCGCGATACCGTCCTGCGTGCGCTCAAGCCGATTCTGGAAGACCCGAACAAACTCAAGGTCGGCCAGCACGCCAAGTTCGACATGAACATCCTGGCCAATTGCGCCATCGGCGGCGATCAGGCCAATGGCATCACCGTGCGCGGCATTGCCTTCGATACCATGCTCGAGTCCTACGTGCTCAATTCCACGGCCACCCGCCATGACATGGACAGCCTGGCCCTGAAGTACCTGGATCACACCACCGTGAGCTTCCAGGACATTGCCGGCAAAGGCGCGAAACAACTGACGTTCGACCAGATCGCTCTGGAACAGGCCGGCCCGTATGCCGCCGAAGACGCCGACATCACGTTGCGCCTGCATCAGGCGCTGTTCGAGAAGCTCACGGCGATCCCGAGCCTGGCCAGCGTGCTGACCGACATCGAAATCCCGCTGGTACCGGTGCTGGCGCGCATCGAACGCCAAGGCGCGTTCGTCGACGCTGCGCTGCTTGGCGTGCAGAGCATCGAACTGGGCGACAAGATGGTCGCGCTGGAGCGCGAAGCCTTTGAGATTGCCGGCGAAGAATTCAACCTGGGTTCGCCGAAGCAGCTGGGGGTGATTCTCTACGAAAAACTCGGCCTGCCGGTGCTGAAGAAAACCGCCAAGGGTCAGCCGTCCACCGCTGAAGAAGTGCTGGCGAAACTGGCCGAGGACGATTACCGGTTGCCTAAAGTGCTGATGGAATATCGTTCCATGAGCAAGCTGAAAAGCACCTACACCGACCGCCTGCCGGAGCAGATCAACCCTCGTACCGGGCGGATTCACACCTCGTATCATCAGGCGGTGGCGTCTACAGGGCGCTTGTCTTCCAGCGATCCGAACCTGCAGAACATCCCGGTGCGCACCGCTGAAGGACGGCGCATCCGCCAGGCGTTCGTGGCGCCGACCGGCTACAAATTGCTGGCGGCGGACTATTCGCAGATCGAATTGCGGATCATGGCCCACCTCTCGGGCGACGAAGGCTTGATGAACGCTTTCCGCCACAATCTGGACGTGCACACCGCCACTGCCGCCGAAGTTTTCAAGGTCGAGCTTGCTGACGTGACCTCCGATCAGCGTCGCAGCGCCAAGGCGATCAACTTTGGCCTGATCTACGGCATGGGTGCGCAGAAACTCGGTAAAGACATTGGCGTCGATACCAAGACTGCCAAGGCGTACATCGATACGTACTTCGCCCGTTACCCGGGAGTTCGCCAATACATGGACCGCACCCGTGCTCAGGCGGCGGAGCAAGGTTATGTGGAGACGTTCTTCGGACGACGCTTGTACCTGCCCGAGATCAACTCCAATAAACCACAGGAACGCGCCGCCGCCGAACGCACGGCAATCAACGCACCGATGCAAGGTACGGCGGCGGACATCATCAAGAAAGCCATGGTGGCCGTGGACGAATGGCTGGCTTCGTCCGGCCTCGACGCCAAAGTCATTCTGCAAGTGCACGATGAATTGGTTCTTGAAGTACGTGAAGACCTGGTCGATCAGGTCAGCTCTGACATTCGTAAGCACATGAGTGGTGCCGCGCAGCTCAATGTTCCACTGCTGGTGGAAGTCGGCGTAGGCAATAACTGGGATGAGGCGCACTGAGCCAATGAAAAAAGAGCCACGCCTGCTGCGGCATAGTGCCGCGGCGGGCGGTTCGAAGAGCGCTTAGTCCGGAAAATGCTCGGGGTTATTCCAAAGCATTTGAAAAAAATCTGAACTAATCTGGAGAAATGCCACTCAGAGTTACTGAATGGCTGGTGAAGCCCTTCGATGCTCCTATGTTGTGTTAAGTGTTGGCAGATATCTGGACCCCGCCCTAGCGGTCTAGAACTTGAACCCCGGAACTTCCCCCTCCCCATAGAAGTCCGGGGTTTTTTTTGCCCGTAGAAAACTGCCTGAGCGCGCCACAGGCAGTTTTCGACGCTTACTGGGCCTCGGCCTCGGCACCCTTGTCGGCCAGCTCCATCCAGCCTGCCAATACCGTGTAGGCCTCTTCCAGGCCCAGGCGTTTTGGCGCCGAAAACAGCTGGATAGTCACCAGATCACCCCAGCCCTTGCGGATTTCCGACTGCACTTTCAGCAGTGTGTTCTTGGCGGCGCCGTAGGTCAGCTTGTCGGCTTTGGTCAGCAAAATGTGCATCGGCATGCCAGCGGCTACGGCCCAGTCGAGCATGAGCAGGTCGAAATCGGTCATTGGATGACGGATGTCCATCATCAGAATCAAACCTTTCAAACTCTCGCGACCGCCCAGATAGGCTTCCAGGTGACGCTGCCAATGTTGCTTGAGCGGGATCGGTACTTTTGCATAACCGTAGCCCGGCAGGTCGACCAGACGGCGTTCATCGTCTAGCTTGAAGAAGTTCAACAGCTGTGTGCGCCCCGGAGTTTTCGAGGTACGCGCCAGGCTGGCGTGGGTCAGGGTGTTGAGTGCACTCGACTTGCCGGCGTTGGAACGCCCGGCGAAGGCGACTTCGAAGCCCTCGTCATCCGGACATTGGTCGACTTTGGCGGCGCTGAGCATGAAGGTGGACTGTTGGCACAGACCGAGGATGGGATTCTTGAGTTGCATGGGATTTCCGATGTGGGCGGCGCCAGGAATGGGTGCGGCAAGCAGTGTCGCTTCCGTTTCAGTGACGCCAGTATATAATGCCGCAGATTTTGTGTGCGCTTTGTCCCAACGCAGGATGAAGTTCACGGGAGCGATAGACCTTGATTGCGCATTAGAACGCAGAACGCTCTCAACCCTGAAAAGGTCGTTTTATGACGAAATGGCTGCTAGCTGCCGGTGTCCTGATACCGCTTTACAGCGCTCAGGCTACACAGGATCCGGAAGCTGTGTACAACCGTGTTTGTGGTGCCTGTCATTCCGGCCAACTACCCATGGCGCCCCGCAAGGGCGATCAGGAAGCTTGGACGCCGAGGTTGGCGAAAGGTATGGAGACGCTGGTGCAACACGTGACCCAGGGTTTCAAGGCGATGCCGCCGCGTGGTTTGTGCATGGACTGCAGTGCCGAGGATTACCAAGCCATCATCCAGTGGATGAGCGAGTAAACCCGGTCCATAACTCTTAACCCTTAGCCGTAGTTGGATTAGCTGATGAAGAAATTGATCGTGAGTCTGCTGTTGACCGTGGGCATCTCCGGCATGGCCAATGCTGCAGGTGAGGCAGTACAGCCGGGCGATGCAAAAGCCGGCCAGGCAAAAGCCGCCGTATGCGGGGCCTGCCATGGCCCGGATGGCAACAGCATGGCGCCGAACTTTCCGAAACTGGCGGGCCAGGGTGAGCGCTACCTGACCAAGCAGTTGCACGACATCAAGTCGGGCAAGCGCACTGTTCTGGAAATGACCGGCCTGCTGACCAACATGAGCGATCAGGATCTGGCCGACATGGCCGCCTACTTCGCCAGCCAGAAAGGCAGTGTGGGCGCCGCCGATGAAAAACTGGTCAAGCGCGGTGAGAATCTGTTCCGCGGCGGCGATCTGGCCAAGGGCCTGCCATCCTGCACCGGGTGCCATTCGCCAAATGGCGCAGGCAACGCAGCCGCCGGCTTCCCGCACCTGGGTGGTCAGCACGCTCAATACATCGCCAAGCAATTGACCGATTTCCGCAAGGAAGACGGTGGACGCACCAACGATGGCGACACCAAACCAATGCAAAGCATTGCCAAAAAGCTGAGCGACGAAGACATCGCCGCAGTGTCCAGCTACATTCAGGGCCTGCACTAAGGCCGGCGAATCGAGCGTTGCGCAAGGCGTACGTCTCTTGCAACGTTAACGCTCGATTAATCCGTCGCAGCAAGTATAAAAAGGGTGGCTTTGGCCGCCCTTTTTTGTGGCCGCTGCCGTTACACTACAGAACTCAGGCCCGCCAGGATCTGTCTGAAAAACAGGTCGCGCGAGGCGATAAAATTTGTCCAGGAGTAAAGCATGCGTAATCTGATTATCAGCGCCGTTTTTGCCGCTGCCAGCCTGTTCGGCATGACTGCCCAGGCCGCCGAAGCCCCAGCCGCCCCTTACGTAGAACTGAGCAATCCGGTTCCGGTAGCCGTGCCTGGCAAAATCGAAGTGGTGGAACTGTTCTGGTATGGCTGCCCTCACTGCTATCACTTTGAACCGACCATCAATCCATGGGCTGAAAAACTGCCATCGGACGTGAACTTCAAGCGTATTCCAGCGATGTTCGGCGGTCCTTGGGACGCTCATGGCCAGATGTTCCTGACCCTCGAATCCATGGGTGTCGAGCATAAGGTCCATGCCGCGGTGTTCGACGCAATCCAGAACAAGAAAATGAAGCTGACCGACAAGAATGACATGGCCGACTTCCTGGCTACGCAAGGCGTAGACAAGGAAAAATTCCTGGCCACCTTCGACTCCTTCGCGATCAAGGGTCAGGTTGTTCAAGCCCGTGAATTGGCCAAGAAGTATGAAATCACCGGCGTTCCAACCCTGGTCGTGAACGGCAAGTACCGCTTCGATGTGGGCTCCGCCGGCGGTGCCGAACAAGCGCTGCAACTGGCCGACAAACTGATCGACAAAGAGCGAGCGGCTACCAAGGCTGCCGCCAACTAAGGGCAGTACCCGCCATGCGCCGCTGGGGTACTGAACGCGTCGTTGGCCTGCATGATCCGCGGGTCAACGAACATCATCTGGAATCCACGGGCCTGCCCGCAGACAGTCGTCTGCGCTTGCTCAGTTTCAATATTCAGGTCGGCATCAGTACCGAGCGCTATCGGCATTACCTGACCCGTGGTTGGCAGCATTTGCTGCCCCATACCGGGCGGGCCGATAACCTGCAAAAAATCGGCAATCTGCTGGGCGACTTCGATCTGGTCGCCTTGCAGGAAGCCGACGGTGGCAGCCTGCGCTCAGGCTACGTCAATCAAGTCGAACACCTGGCCCAGCTCGGCGCCTTCCCCTACTGGTATCAACAACTCAATCGCAATCTCGGACGCCTCGGCCAGCACAGCAATGGCGTGCTCAGCCGCCTGCGCCCGTGGGCGATCGAGGATCATCCGCTGCCGGGGCCCAAGGGTCGCGGAGCGATTCTGGTGCGTTTCGGCGAAGGACCGGAAGCGCTGGTGGTGGTCATGATGCACCTGGCATTGGGTGCACGCGCCCGAAGCATGCAACTGGCCTACATCCGCGAATTGATCGGCGGTTACAAACATCAGGTGCTGATGGGTGACATGAACACCCATGCCAGCGACCTGCTGCAACACTCGCCGTTGCGCGACCTTGGCCTGCTCGCCCCTCAACTCGAAGCGACATTCCCCAGCTGGCGTCCGCAGCGCTGCCTGGACCATATTCTGCTGAGCCCGTCCCTGACCCTCGAAAAGGTCGAGGTGCTGGCCCAACCCATTTCCGATCACCTGCCGGTCGCGGTAGAGATTCGTCTGCCGGGTTCGCTCACGGCTGATGCATTGCCCGCGTTGAGTCCTGCCCTTCGCGGAACCCCTGAATGAGCGACGAAACACAGCGCTGGAAAGAGAAGTACCTCAAAAGCATCGAACACCAGGAAAAGCTCGAACGCCGCTGGGACGCCCGGCTCGATTTGTTGCGTCGCGGGCTGGTGCGCAGCACCCTGGCCGCAGAAGGCACCGATCGCGCCGTTGACCAGTGCATGAAGGAAATGCGCGAGGTGGTGCGCACCGACGACATGGACGCCGGTCTGGCCGCCCTGCTCCCGCGCCTGGAAAAAGCCGTACTCGACTCCGAACAGCGCCGGGAAACCCGGGTCAACCAGACCAGCGCCGCGTTGAACGCGCTGGTCACTCAACTGCAAACATTACCGCTGCCTCGAGAAGTCAGTCGCCCGCTCAAGAATTTTGCCAAGCAACTGGACAGCCGGGTCAGTCAGGCTCGCGAAATCCCACTGCTGCTCAGTGAACTGAGCGGTCTGCAAGGCAAGGCCCTGAGTCAGCTGGAAAGCCTGCCAGAACCCGAACGTCCAGGCCTGCTACAGCGGTTGTTCGGTCACCGCGACTCAGATGATCTACAAGTCACGGCCACAGCCGACCCAGCCGCCAGTGCGCCTCTGGCCGTGACCGTGGCGGTACCTGCGGTTGCCACAACGGCTGAAACAACCAGCGAAATCCTGTTCACGGCCGAACCAATGCCTGTGGAACCGCCGGCCAACGCCTCCACAGTCGTCGCCCACCCGCCACGCCCGACCCCTGCAGTGGCGATAGAGCCCGACGTCGCCGCACCGCTCGTTCCATCCTTCAATGAACCGCACGATGCCCCCGAAGCTGATCGCGCCGTGTACGTTGAACAACCCCCTACTGGCATGGTCGAGCCCGCTAGCGGGAATGAGCTGCAAACCAATCCGGACGAACTTACCCCCGCTCCCTTACCCGAGGCGGCGTTGTTGCCTCCAAGCGCGGCAACAGGCGATTCCGGGCAGGTCGGGCACGATATGTTTTACGCGCTGCCGGACTCTCCCGAGCCGTCCTACAGCTCGGTGGCCAAACACATTGAGCAAACCCTGCTCGGCTTGCTTGACGATCTCACGTTACCTGAACGCCATCGGCCTCAAGCAGAGTCGATGCGTGATCGCTTGAAAAATGGTCTGAACTGGTACGAATTGCTGCCGATCCTCGACGATCTGGCAACCTTGATGCTAGCGATTTCGGACAGCGGCCAGCATGAATTCGAAGCCTATCTGCAACGCCTCAACGAGCGTCTCGAGTCGTTCCAGAGCAACCTGCAAGCTGCCAGCGCCGATCACGCCGACAGCCGCACGGCCGCGCATGCGCTGGACACGCAAATTCGCGAACAGGTCGGCGGCCTGCAAACCAGCATGCACGAAGCTGCAGACCTGGAAGGTCTGAAGCACGTTCTGGAAAACCATCTCGAAGGCTTGCTCGGCACCATGGACGAGCATCGCAAGCAACGCGACGAACGCGAGCAGGAAGTGGCCGCTCGCCTGCAAAGCCTGGCCGAACGGGTGGCACATATGGAGCAGGAAGCTTCAGGTTTTCGCGAACACCTCGAAGAGCAGCGCCAGAAAGCCTTGATCGACCCGCTCACCGGCCTGCCCAACCGCGCCGCCTGGAGCGAACGCCTGGATCACGAGATCGGCCAATGGCAGCAACATGGCAATACGCTGATGCTGGCGATGCTCGACCTCGATCATTTCAAACGCATCAACGATAACTACGGTCACCTGGCGGGGGACAAAGTGCTGAAAATCATCGCCACGGTGCTGCGCAAGCGACTGCGCGGGACAGACTTCATTGCCCGCTTTGGCGGAGAAGAGTTTGTTCTGTTATTACCGTCGACAGTCCCGGCGGCCGGCCTGAAACTGCTGGAACACCTGCGAGCATCGATCGAGGCTTGCCCGTTCCACTTCAAGGGCGAGCGGGTCACGATCACGATTTCCATGGGGCTTGCCGCCTTCAAGCCCGGCGAACACAGCGATCTGGTGCTCAAAAGAGCCGATCAGGCGTTGTATCGGGCAAAAAATGCCGGACGCAACCGGGTGGAGCTGGGCTGAAGACCAATTGTTCCATTTTGTTTAAATGATCGCGATTGCCCGCGGCATGCAAGGCAGTACGTTACACTGTTGCATTACTGTCTTGCGTGCTTTCGCCATGAAATATCTTGCCCTTATCGTATCGCTCGTTGTGCTGGCTGGCTGCGCCAGTGGCCCCCGCTACGACACCCGTTATCCATCTGCCAACCACGACAGTCGCATTCAGTTTGTGGTGCTGCACTACACCTCCACATCAATGGAGCGATCGGTGCAATTACTGACCCACGGCGAAGTCAGCGCCCACTACCTGATCGGCGACGACAAAAACGCGACCATTTATAAACTGATGGATGAAAACCTGCGGGCCTGGCATGCCGGGGAAAGCCAATGGCAAGGCCGCACCTGGATGAACTCCAGTTCCCTTGGTATCGAAATCGTCAACCCGGGTTTCAAGGACACTCCGACCGGACGCCTCTGGTATCCCTACACAGAAGCGCAGGTCCAGTCGTTGATTGTCTTGCTCAAAGACATCAGCCAGCGCTACAAAATCAGCCCTCGCAGCATTGTCGGCCATAGCGATATCGCGCCGTTGCGTAAACTCGATCCCGGCCCGCTATTCCCCTGGAAACGCCTCGCCGCCGAAGGCATTGGCATTTGGCCAAACGAACAGGCGGTCGCCCGGCAGCAAATGCAATTCGAGACGCAGCTACCGAGCATCTCCTGGTATCAGGCGCAGCTGGCACGCGCGGGGTACGAAACACCACAGACTGGCGAACTGGACGTCGCCACACGGCATGTCATTGCAGCCTTTCAAATGCATTTCCGCCCGTCCCGTTTCGATGGCACGCCGGACGCACAAACTGCTGCGCTGTTACAGGTATTGAATCAGACAAAATAATGACGGCCGCCCGACGGTCAGCGCGTTTTTTTCATCAGCAGCTATAACTCATTGGTAATTCTTCGGATATTCCACAATGCCTGCTGCTCGAGAGACATTTCGTAGTTGGTTCTATCGCCCGTGGTTTCTGGCGATGCTGGCTGCTGTCCTGAGCGCAACGATGATGATGGCGGGCAGTTACTTCATCGCCATCCACCAGCTCGAGCAAGAAGAAAGCCGGGAAATGAACGCCCAGGGCGAACGTTTTCTCGCTCGCCTGGAACAATTGTTTGGGCAACTACGCGAAAGCCTCGACGACCTGGAAGCCCAACCGCTGCGAAGTTGCGATGACGAAATGATCGCGACGTTGCAGCAAGTGAGCTTCAACTATCGGTTCGTATACGAAGCGGCCTATATGGACGCCTCGCGTATCTGCTCCAACCGCCCCCGCCAGGAAGGTTTGTCGCTGGTGCGGGCACCGGACATCAAAGGACCGACCTACAGCTACTGGCTCAACACCACCACCGAACCCGATGAAAACCGCGCCGCGCTGATGCTCGGCCGCGGCAACTTCCGTGTGGCCACTTCTCGCGGCCATTTGACCGACATGGTCGACCTGTCACCGGGCAGCAGCCTGTTGGTGATCCTTGACCACGGCACGCGGGCGATACCAGTGCTCGGTGTGTCCCAGGTGTGGCCACCGACGGTATCCTGGCCACCAAAGACCCGCGATGCCTTGCTCGTCACGCACACCCGCCTGATTTACCGAATGCCCACCGACAACCCGGAATACCAATTGGTCCTGATCAGCCCGCGCACCGGCACGCACATTCCGCCCGTATGGTGGTGGCTGCTCCCTGTGTGTCTGTTGCTGTCAGCCTGCGTGGGTTTCCTGGTGTTCCTGCTGGTGCGCCAACGCCAATCGCTGGATGCTGAGTTGACCGGGGCCATACGCCGGGGCGAATTGCAGGTGTTGTATCAACCGATCTTCGATCTCGACAGCCGCAACTGCGTTGGCGCCGAAGCCTTGCTGCGCTGGCGACGACCCGATGGCACGCTGACCAGCCCCGACCTGTTCATCCCGATGGCAGAGAACACCGGGCAGATCCGCCAGATGACCGACTTCGTCCTGCAACGCCTGCTTGAACAACTTGGGCAACTGCTTCGGGCCAATCCGCAGCTGTACATCTCCGTCAACCTGGCGGCGTGCGATGTGATGGTTCCGCGCATCGGCCAGGTGATGGCGCGCCTGCTGACGTTGCATCGAGTGGCAGCCAAGCAGATTGCCTTTGAAGTGACCGAACGGGGTTTGATCGATGTGGTGGTCGCCCGGGAGAACCTGCAAGCCTTGCGCGATGTCGGGCATCAAGTGCTGATCGATGATTTCGGCACCGGCTATTGCAGCCTGGCTTACTTGCAAACCCTGCCGGTGGATTGCCTGAAGATCGACAAGGCTTTCATCGATGCGCTGGGCCATGACGCCGCAAGCAGTGGCGTAGCCCCGCACATCATCCACATGGCGCAATCACTGCACCTGAAGGTGATTGCCGAAGGCATTGAGCATGAAGCCCAGGCAGCGTTACTGAGCAGTGAAGGTGTGAAGTTCGGCCAAGGCTGGTTGTTCGCCCACGCGCTGAGCGCCGTGCAGTTCATCGAACTGATTACCCGCGGGCGCCGGCTGACCAACCGGCGCCTGGATGACGAGGCCTGAAGCCTACACCGACAGTGCCATGTAGAACTGGGTGCCCTGCCCCGGCCGCGAATAAACGCCCATCCGTCCGCCGTGCAATTGCACAATTTCCTTGCACAACGCCAGGCCGAGCCCGGCTCCGCCTTTTTTGCGGCCCACCTGGACGAAAGGCTCGAAGATCCGCCCCTGTTGCCCATAGGCAATGCCTTCGCCGTTGTCCTCGACACTGATGATCACCCGATCGCCATGGCGCCGCGCCTGCAAGCGGATCAGCCCGCCGGCAGCGGTATGGCGCAGCGCGTTGTCGATCAGATTATCGAGCACCCGGTCCAACTGTGGTTGATCGGCCTGCAAGCGTGGCAACGGCCCCTGCACCTCAATCAACAGCTCAATGCCCTTCTCTTCGGCACCTCTGGCAAAGCGAAGCTGCGCCTGCTCCAACAGATCCTCGATGGAGCAAGGCGCCAGCACCAGCTTCTGCAGACCGTTCTGGTAACGGGAGAAGTTCAGCAGGTCGTTGATCAGCTGCATCAGGCGCTGCATTTCTTCGTTCACCGTGTCCAGCAGATCGGCTTCACGGGAATCCTGCGGGAAGTGCGCGCGTTCGCGAAACAGGCCGAACGCCATGTGCATGCCGGTGACCGGTGTGCGCAATTCATGGGAGGCGCGCAGCACGAATTCGCTGCGCACCCGTTCGAAGGCACGCTGCTCGGTAACGTCATGCAACACCATGACCGCGCCGAGAATATGGCCCTGGGTATGGCTAACTGGCGTGAGGCTGTAGGTCAGCAGCCGCGTCTCGCCATCGACCTCCATGCTCAGATCTTCGGGCGCCCGCTCCAGCGTGCCGCCACGCAGAACCAATTGCAGCTGCTCATCAAGCTCAGGACGCTCCAGCGCTGTGCCCAGGCCTTGCCCGAGTCGATCACTGTCCCAGCCCAACTGACGCTGAGCCACCGGGTTGAGATGCTCCAGATGGCCCTGACGATCGATCATCAGCAAACCATCGTCGATGCTGTCGAGCACCGCCTGCAAACGTTGCTGACCGGCCAGCAGCTCATCGACGTTGGTCGCCTGATGCTCGCGCAGTGCCTCGGCCATGATGCCGAAGCGCCGGGTCAGCTGATTGAGCTCGACGGCGGAATAAACCGGCAGCAAGACATCGAAATTCCCCTGCCCGATGTTATCCGCCGCTTGTGCCAGCGCCTCGATGGGTTCGCCAAAACGCCGGGCGATGGCGTGAGCGGTCACGAAGCCGATGATCAACACCGCCAACCCGACCAACCCCAGCAGGCCGGCGACCAACAGCGCCCGCTCGCGAGCCTTGCGCTCGGTCGCGCCGATGTTATCCAGGGCGCGCTTGTGTTCAATGATCAAACCATTGCGCAGCGCGTTGAATCTTTCCGTGAGTTCATCGTTGCCGGACAGCACATGAGTATGATCGGGCGAAACTTCATAGGCCCGAATAAAGCTGAGGTAATCCGCCTTGGCCTTTTTGAATCCGTACTCGTTTCCTTCGGACTGCGCTTCCTGGGCGATTCCCTGGTCCAGCAATTCGAAATAACGCCGTTTGGAGGCTTCGAAGGCTTGGGAATCAGGGCGCTCGCTGAGCATGATGATCAACTGATCGCCCAGCGTCTGGCGCAATTTAAGGCCAATATCCAGGGTGACGAAGTTGTTGCGTACCAGTGCTTCCTGGCTTCCGGCCATCTGCATCACGCTGACCAGCCCGAGCAAAAGCCCGAGCAGCGCGACGGTTATCAGCGCGGAAATGCTTAAAAACAGGCGAGTCCGCAACTTCATCGCCAGCTTCATCGGAGGCGACTCACAAGTTGTACTGTTTGCGTTTGCGATAAAGGGTCGATGCGTCGATTCCCAAGGTTTTGGCAGCTTGATCCAGTGTACCGGCGGTGGCGAGAACCGCGCCGATGTGGGCTTTTTCCAGTTCGTCCAGACTCAGCGCGGCACCAATGCGCGGGGCGTTGTTGACCGGTGTTTCCGCCATCCCCAGGTGAGTGATCTCGACACGCTCCTGCGGGCAGATAATGCTCGCCCGCTCTACCACGTTGCGCAACTCGCGGATGTTGCCCGGCCAGCGGTAACCGAGCATTGCCTCAATGGCTTCATCACTGAACCCCCGCGCCGGACGCGCGTACTCTTTGACGAACCGGGCCAGAAAGCGATCGGCCAGGTTGATGATGTCTTCCCTGCGCTCGCGTAGCGGCGGCAAGTGCAGGGTGATGACGTTCAGGCGATAGAGCAGGTCTTCGCGAAAACGCCCATCACGGACCATGTCTTCGAGATTCTGGTTTGTGGCGGCGAGGATGCGAACGTCGGCGCGGCGCGTGACCGGGTCACCGACTCGTTCGTATTCCTTGTCCTGGATGAAACGCAGCAGCTTTGGCTGCAGAACCAAGGGAAAATCGCCGATCTCGTCGAGAAACAGCGTCCCGCCATCGGCTTGGTTGACACGGCCCAACGTGCTTTCACTGGCACCGGTAAACGCACCACGGCTGTGACCGAACAGTTCGCTTTCCATCAGTTCGGCCGTCAGCGACGGGCAGTTGATGGTGATGCACGACTTCTTGGAGCGTTTGCTCCAGCCGTGAATGGCTTGGGACAGTTCACCCTTACCCGTACCGGACTCGCCAAGAATGAGGATATTGGCATCGGTATTGGCGACCTGCCGTGCGGTTTCGAGCACCACTTTCATCGCCGGGCTATGAGAGTCCAGACCGTCCTTTGGTTTGCGTACCTCGCCTTCCAGTGCTTCCAAGCGCGCCGACAATTGCCGTACTTCCAATTGCTTGGCGGTAGCCAGACGTAATTGATCGGGGCTGCACGGCTTGACCAGATAATCCGCGGCGCCCGCCTGGATTGCATCCACCGCCGTGTCCACGGCCGAGTGTGCGGTAACGATCACTACCCGCATCCAGGGCGCCTGGATGCGCATCTGGGCCAGCACATCCAGGCCATTGTCTTCGCCCAAACGCAAATCGAGGAAGCACAGGTCGAACACCTGACGCTGCAACAGCGCTTCGGCCTGGGCAGCGCTGTTGGCCGTTGCCACGCTGTAGCCTTCGTCTTCAAGGCAATATCGAAAGGTACGCAGGATGGCGGACTCATCATCCACCAGAAGAATACGGCCTTGATGCTCGGTGGCTGATTCCATTTTCCTACGCTCCTTAATGAATGATCTTAGGTTAGTCCCGGAAAAATCGGGCAAGTTGCATGGTTTATTCTGATCTATTAACGCCGTCTCAGGGTAGCTATCTGCAAACACCATGAGTTGCGTCTTTTTCTGACAGTCACGTCCTTCTCTCAATTCAAAATGATTGCGATGCCGTATGGCAAATCGTGCATTACGCACGGACGGGCAACGCAGCATCGTGCAGGATGCCGCCGAACAGACTTTTTAATCATCACTAACATATTGATTTATAACGTATTTTTTCGATGAAAAAAGCTGGCATGACGACTGCAATGATCTGAGCAATGCAGGGCAACAACAAACGCCCTCAACCAGATCACCCCACGCGGGAGGAGCTTCAGAATGAATCGTCAACGTGCCGCCCAATTACGTCTCTCGCCACTGCACATCCAGCAAGGCTTGTTTTGCGTTTTTGCGCTGCTGGTCACTCTGATTGCCGGTCAACAATTTTTGCGCTGGGAGCAGGATCAGCAGCAAGCAGCGCCACGCGTGTCGTTTCAACAACCGATCCAAACCCACTTCAGCGCGGCCGGCAGCGGCATGAATGACACCGCCGCCATGCGCATGATGGACGTCGACCAGGCACAACCTGTGAACGAGATGCCTCGTCAAGAGCGCTGGGTTTTCTGATTACACAAACTTGGCGCGTTCGATGCGCCGGGACAAGCACCTCTAAAATAGAAGCGTAAGGAGAATCACCATGTTGAGCTGGGCAATCACATTCTTGATCATTGCCATTGTCGCTGCCGTACTGGGCTTCGGTGGTATCGCGGGCACCGCCACGGGTATCGCCAAGATTCTCTTTGTCGTGTTCCTGGTGATGTTCATTGCTTCCTTCTTCTTTGGCCGTCGCGGCCGAGGTTGAACATGAGCGTTTCGTTGAAGACACTGGCAGCCGCCCTGCTACTGGGCGGTAGTGCCATGGCGATTGCTGCCAATGACGGGCAGATGCGGGTCAACGAGTTGCTGAAGACCGACCCGCAGTACCAGGAAACCTGGCAAGGCGTCGTCAAGAAAGAGGAACGCCTGCCGGAATGGGTCATGAACCTGTCCGGCGATGCCGAACAAATGAATGCCGTTGAAGAAGATGGCGAGCAGTATCTGGTGGGGCCGCTGTGCGAATCCAAGGCGACATGCCCTGACAAACGCTTGATTGTCGCCGTCAGCTTCGACAAAAAAGATGCCTACGCCATGCTGGTCGAGGTGCCTGCGGGATTACCTGCCGACAAGTCGCCGACCCGACATGCCAGCTACCGATTTATCGGTAAGCCGGACCAGGGCATGCAGGACTTGTTGATGGAGCAACTCAAGAAAGATCCTAACTGGTACTAGGTTTCAGACACGTGAGAGAAGCCTCGCTTTTCTCCACCTGCGCCACCTGAGGAAGGCTGGCGCATGACCAAGGGGTCGGGACGTTCTGCCTGCTTCAGGGGCGGAGTGACCTACGGGTACAGGGAGTACCTGCGCAAGGGCCGGGTCAGGAAAAGCTGCGACGCAAGTTCGCCGGTCGATCAAGGCTCGACGGACTTGCGGAGAGCTTGCTCAATCAAGTGACAGCGTACTTCCCGTTTATCCCCGCACCTTTTAAAAGCCCCTGCCTCAGTCTCTGCAAAATTCCCTGCCGTCATAACCCCCACTGCGACCGTATATCGAGAAATATTGCCTGCGTCCGCGCGCAATTCCATGGGCGGATTGGTCGGTTTTATCGGTAATTCGCCGTCGAATTCACTGGTCAAAAAACAATCAATTAGCGCTGTGATGACCGGTTCACGGCACTTATGACTGCCGAAATGTCACATTCGAACCGATTGCGACGTCGCTTTCAGCTAAAAAACCTCATGCCGATTCGGCATAGGGTAGGCGTTTACGGCATTAGACGTCGCTTCCTTGCATCGGAATAGTTGCGCCTTTTTTCGCCTGCCAGAGAGCCACTAACAAGCGCTCCGGGGCTCCTTATACGGGGGCATTTGCGTGACTTTTTCGCCACAAGCGAACCCGCTCACGCGATTGCCCGAGTCAAACTGAAGTAAGGGTAAAGATATGAAGAAGGCAAAGCTTAGCCTCGCCTGGCAGATCCTCATCGGTCTGGTGTTGGGGATTGCAATCGGTGCGCTGCTCAACCATTTCAGTGCCGAGAAAGCCTGGTGGATCAGCAACGTCCTGCAACCGGCAGGCGATATCTTTATCCGTCTGATCAAAATGATCGTGATCCCGATCGTGATTTCCTCGCTGATCGTTGGTATTGCTGGCGTGGGTGATGCAAAGAAGCTCGGCAGCATCGGCCTGAAAACCATCATCTACTTTGAAGTCGTCACCACCATTGCCATCGTCGTTGGCCTGTTGCTGGCCAACCTGTTCCATCCGGGTGCCGGCATCGACATGAGCACCCTGGGTACTGTGGACATCTCCAAGTACCAGGCGACCGCGGCCGAGGTGCAGCATGAACACGCGTTCATCGAAACCATCCTCAACCTGATTCCGTCGAACATCTTCGCGGCCATGGCCCGTGGCGAGATGCTGCCGATCATCTTCTTCTCGGTGTTGTTCGGTCTCGGTCTGTCGAGCCTCAAACCCGAATTGCGCGACCCGCTGGTAACGATGTTCCAGGGCGTGTCGGAAAGCATGTTCAAGGTCACTCACATGATCATGAACTACGCCCCGATCGGCGTTTTCGCACTGATCGCGGTCACCGTTGCCAACTTCGGCTTCGCGTCCCTGCTGCCGCTGGCCAAACTGGTGATCCTGGTTTACGTCGCCATCGCCTTCTTCGCCTTCGTGGTACTGGGCCTGATCGCCCGCCTGTTCGGCTTCTCGGTGATCAAGCTGATGCGCATCTTCAAGGATGAGCTGGTGCTGGCCTACTCCACCGCCTCCTCCGAAACCGTGCTGCCGCGCGTGATCGAGAAGATGGAAGCCTACGGCGCGCCGAAAGCCATCTGCAGCTTCGTGGTGCCGACCGGTTACTCATTCAACCTCGACGGTTCGACTCTGTATCAGAGCATCGCGGCGATCTTCATCGCTCAGTTGTACGGCATCGACCTGTCGATCAGCCAGCAACTGCTGCTGGTCCTGACCCTGATGGTCACCTCCAAAGGCATCGCCGGCGTACCGGGCGTCTCCTTCGTGGTGCTGCTGGCTACCCTGGGCAGCGTCGGCATTCCGCTGGAAGGCCTGGCCTTCATCGCCGGTGTCGACCGCATCATGGACATGGCGCGTACCGCACTGAACGTGATCGGCAACGCCCTGGCCGTGCTGGTTATTTCCCGCTGGGAAGGCATGTACGACGATGCCAAGGGCCAGCGCTACTGGAACTCCCTGCCGCACTGGCGCAGCAAAGAGAAGCTGCCGGCCGGCGAAGTTTCCAGCAACTGACACGCGCCCTGTAGGAGCATGGCTTGCCCGCGATGAATGAAAGCGCGGTGCATCTGATACACCGAGGCGTCCCGATCGCGGGCAAGCCTTGCTCCTACACAAGTCAATGACAGCACCAGACAAACCCCGGAGAAATCCGGGGTTTGTCGTTTCCGGCCACCCCGCTATCATTCGCGCATCTTTTGGGGGATTTGACTGATGCTCAATGGCCTGTGGCTTGGCTTTTTCATCGTGGCCGCGATTTCGGCGCTGGCGCAGTGGCTGATCGGCGGCAATGCCGGGATCTTCGCGGCGATGGTGGAAAGCATTTTCGCCATGGCCAAATTGTCGGTCGAAGTGATGGTATTGCTGTTCGGCACCCTCACCCTCTGGCTGGGTTTCCTGCGGATTGCCGAAAAAGCCGGGATTGTCGAGTGGCTGGCCAAAGCCCTCGGCCCGCTGTTTCTGCGCTTGATGCCGGAAGTCCCGCCGGGCCACCCCGCCATCGGCCTCATTACCCTGAACTTCGCCGCCAACGGCCTTGGCCTGGACAACGCCGCCACGCCCATCGGCCTCAAAGCGATGAAAGCCCTGCAGGAACTCAACCCCAGTGACACCATCGCCAGTAATGCTCAAATCCTGTTTCTGGTGCTCAATGCTTCTTCCCTGACCCTGCTGCCGGTGACGATCTTCATGTACCGCGCCCAGCAAGGCGCGCCTGATCCGACGCTGGTGTTCCTGCCGATCCTGCTGGCCACCAGTTGCTCGACCATCGTGGGTTTCCTCGCGGTGGCCTTCATGCAACGCCTGCGTGTCTGGGACCCGGTCGTGCTCGCGTATCTGATCCCGGGCGCTTTGGTCCTTGGCGGGTTCATGGCGTTGCTGGGAACCATGTCGGCAACCGCGCTGGCCGGCTTGTCGTCGATCCTCGGCAATCTGACGCTATTCGGCTTGATCATGCTGTTCTTGATCATCGGTGCGCTGCGTAAAGTCAAAGTCTATGAAGCGTTCGTCGAAGGCGCCAAGGAAGGCTTCGATGTGGCGAAGAACCTGCTGCCGTATCTGGTGGCGATGCTCTGCGCGGTGGGTGTGCTGCGAGCGTCCGGGGCTTTGGATTTTGGCCTGGACGGCATTCGTCACCTGGTGGAGTGGGCCGGCTGGGACACGCGTTTCGTCGATGCACTGCCCACTGCCATGGTCAAACCGTTCTCAGGCAGCGCCGCCCGGGCGATGCTGATCGAAACCATGAAGACCTCCGGCGTCGACAGCTTCCCGGCACTGGTGGCGGCGACGATTCAGGGCAGTACCGAAACCACGTTCTATGTGCTGGCGGTGTATTTCGGGGCAGTGGGTATCCAACGAGCTCGGCATGCGGTGGGCTGTGCGTTGTTGGCGGAGCTGGCCGGCGTGCTGGGTGCCATCGGGGTTTGCTACTGGTTCTTTGGGTAAATCCAACATTTATCGCTGGCAAGCCAGCTCCCACAAGGACCGCGCAGTTTCTGTGGGAGCTGGCTTGCCAGCGATAAGGCCCGCAGAACCTTCAAGGTCTCGCGGGAAGCACAATTTTCTGGCCTTGTTCAACCGCCCAATTCACCACCTGCGCCGTCAATTGATCGCTGGCCTGGCCGAACCCGGCCACCACCGCCGGCACTTTTACATCATTGAGCGGCTGACGAACCTCAAAGCGGCGGCTGGCGAGGATGTGCTGGTCGTAGCTGCGCACCAGCAATGCATCCACGCGTACCACCACGCTGGCGTTCGTGCCCTGGTATTCGGTCTGGAAAGCTTGCAGGACACCGCCCAGCTCCAGATCCGTCTGGAAAATGCTGTCATCGGTGCTCAACAGCGAGACCCGACCATCGCGCTGGAAACCATCGAGCAGGCGATTGCGCACGAGCACCGGTGCCGGGTCGCTCCAGCGCGAGCCTTTGTAGCTGCTGATCACATCGCCCTGAGGAATGACCGCTATGTTCGGACTGTTCAACGCTTCGCTGGCCTGCAGTTTGGTCAGGCGCAACGACCAGCGTTGCGCCGCACCATGACTGTTCGCCGGAATGCTCTGAGCTGAAGGCAAACGATAGACATCGAACGGCTCGGGCTTGGGCAGGATCGAGCAGGAGCTGACCAGCATGAAACCGGCGAGGAGGGCGATGAGGGTCAGCTTCATGGAGTGAATTCCTTGTTCTTGTCACTGCCCAGCAGGTAACCGCTGGGGTTGGCCTCGAGGCGTTGAGAGATGGCGCGCAGCGCGGTGAGGGTTTCGCGCAGCTCACGCACCGCCGGAGCCAGACCATTGAGGCCCTGCATGCCGTTGTTGATCGAGTCCTGATTGCTGCTCAGCAATGTGTTGATCGTCGCACTGCTCTGTTCCAGCGACTTCATCGCTTGCTCGGCGCTGCCGAACATCTGCTTGCCCTGATCGTTGAGCAGTCCATTGGCGTTGCGCATCAGCGCTGAGGTTTGCTCCATCATGCTGCTGGCCTGCTTGCCCACCGAGGACAGTTGCTGCATGGCCTGGCGAATATCGCCACGCTGGTCGGCAATGACCCCGGTGGTTTGCTCCAGATGTTCAAGGGTCTTGCTGATGCGCTCGATGTTTTCCGTGGAAAACATCAGGTTGGCGTTGTGCATCAGCATGTTCACGCCGGCCATCAGGTCGTTGCTGTCGTTGAGCAGACGGGCGATAGGCGAGGGCGATGCTACGATTGTCGGCAGGTTGCCGTCCTTGCCCTTTAGCGTCGGGCTCTGTGGCGTACCGCCGCTGAGCTGGATGATCGATGTCCCGGTGACCCCGGTCAGCGCCAGTTTGGCCTGGGTGTCTTCCTTGACCGGCGTGTCGCCGCCCAGGCGGATCCGCGCCAGCACCCGGCGCGGGTCTTGCGGGTCCAGGCGCAGCGATATCACATCGCCGACCTTGATACCGCTGTACTGCACCGAACTGCCTTTGGACAAGCCGCTGACCGCCTCGTTGAACACGACTTCGTAGTCCTTGAACGCGGTATCGACACTGGACTTGGCCAGAAACAAACCAAAGAGCAGGGCGCCTGCCACCACAATCACAGTGAACAGGCCGATCAATACATGATGAGCTCGGGTTTCCATGTCAGACCTCGTTGAGCTGTTGAGCGGCCGTCAGTGCCGCGCGGCCGCGAGGGCCATGGAAGTATTCGTGAATCCACGCGTCGTCGGTTTCCGATACCTTGTCGATGGCATCCGCCACCAACACTTTCTTCTGCGCCAGCACCGCCACGCGGTCGGTGATGGTGTAGAGCGTGTCGAGATCGTGAGTCACCAGAAACACGCTCAGGCCCAAGGCATCGCGCAAGGTCAGGATCAGCTGATCGAACGCCGCCGCGCCAATTGGATCGAGGCCGGCGGTGGGTTCGTCGAGAAACAGGATGTCCGGGTCCAGCGCCAAGGCTCGCGCGAGCGCCGCACGCTTGATCATGCCGCCGGACAAGGAGGCGGGGTACTTATCCGCCGCTGACAGTGGCAACCCGGCCAGGGCCAGTTTCACCGCGGCCAGATGTTCGGCATCGTCGCGGCTCAGGCCGGCGTGTTCGATCAGGGGCAGCGCGACGTTTTCGGTCACGGTCAGGGAAGAGAACAGGGCGCCTTTCTGAAACAGCACGCCAAAACGCCGCTCAATCAGCGAGCGTTCGTGTTCCGGCAACGTCGGCAGGTTTTGCCCGAACACTTTGACCACGCCTTCGCTGGGCTGACGCAAGCCGACAATGCTGCGCAGCAACACTGACTTGCCGCTGCCGGAACCACCGACGACGGCGAGGATTTCGCCCTTGTACAAATCCAGATCGAGGTTTTCATGCACGCTCTGGCGGCCGAAGCGATTGCACAGCCCACGGACTTCAATCACCGCCTCGGCGGGCGCTCGAGGTAAACGACTCACCAGCTCATCTCCATGAAAAACAGCGCGGCCACGGCGTCGAGCACGATCACCACGAAAATCGATTGCACCACGCTGGACGTGGTATGCGCGCCGACGGACTCAGCGCTGCCGCTGACCTTGAAGCCTTCCAGGCAGCCGATAGCGGCAATCAGGAACGCGAAAACCGGCGCTTTGACCATCCCCACCAGAAAGTGCTGAACACCGATGTCCGATTGCAGTAGCGAAAGGAACATTGCCGGCGAGATATCCAGCGACACCGCACACACCACGCCGCCACCGACAATCCCCGAAACCATCGCCAGAAAGGTCAGCATTGGCAACGAGACCAGCAGGGCGAGCACACGCGGCACCACCAGTAATTCCATCGGATCGAGACCGAGGGTGCGAATGGCGTCGATTTCCTCGTTGGCCTTCATCGAACCGATCTGCGCAGTGAACGCACTGGCCGTGCGCCCGGCCATGAGAATCGCAGTCAGCAGCACGCCGAATTCCCGCAGGAAGGCGAATGCCACCAGGTCCACCGTGAAGACGCTGGCACCGAACGTGGTCAGCACGGTCGCCCCGAGAAACGCAACGACGGCGCCCACCAGAAACGTCAGCAAGGCAACGATGGGCGCGGCATCGAGACCGGTTTGCTCGATGTGCGCGACCATTGGCGTGATGCGCCAGCGTTTGGGGCGGAACAGGCCACGGACGAGGGTTTCCAGAATCAGCCCGACGAAACCCAGCAGTTGCAGGGTGTCCTGCCAGACTGCGTCCACCGCGCGGCCAATGCGGGTCAACAGTTGAATGCCGACGCTGATTTCCGGCTCCTTGACCGGCACACAGAAATCGGTCAGCGACTGGTAGACGGTTTGCAGCAACGCACGGTCGGCAGAGGAGAGGGTGCAATCAGGGTGTTCGGCGGATCGCCCCAGACGCTCGGAGCCCAGCAGTTCCACCAGCAATGAAGCGCCGGCGGTATCCAGGGCGCCGAGACCGTTGAGGTCGATGTGGGTGCTGGCATCGTATTGGCCTTCAAGCTTTTCGCTCAGGCGCTTGAGGTCGGCGTAATGGGCAAGCGTCCAGTCCCCGGTCACCCGGATCCGGGCGGGGGCGAGCGAGGTGTCCAGATGGGCATTGCCGGCCAATGTGCTGCTGGTCATAAGCTCCGTGCTTTTTCGGCTATTTACGCTGACTTACGTAATACCACGAACGGCCTCACTTTTCTTTGGCCGGTGTGCTGTCCTTCACTTTGAAGCGCAATACGCCGATCAGCTGGCCGTCTTCGGTAAGTACCCGGACCTGCCATTTGCCTGCCGGATTGCCGGGGAAGTTCTGTTTGTGAGTCCAGGCCCGATAGCCTTCTTTGCGCCCACCGTGGATGTCCAGCGGAATGCGGTCGACCTCTTTGCCGTTGAACTGCCACACATGATAAATCCGCTCGTCCAGGCCACGCGGCGCGTTGATCGCGGTGTAGGCATACAGGCCACCGCCGCGAATCTGCTCGGCACTGACTTCTTCGAGGCTGGCGCCTGGCGTGCGATCCTGCATTTGCGTGCTGATGGCCACGTCGGTCATCCACAAGGTCGCTGGCGGCACCCATGAGCGCAACACCCAACCGACACCGCCGATCCCGATGGTGATGCTCAGGATCGCCAGCGCATTGCGCACGGTGCGAATCGGAAAAATCGACGCCAGGCTCGGGAACGACAGCAATACGGCAATACCCAGCGCCCATTTGAAACTTTGCGAGGTGGTCAGGTGCATGATCACCGGCAACGCGGTGAGGAGGGCGGCGAACAATGTCAGCGTATGCAGCGCGAGGAACGCCCAGCGCCGCGGCGCCAGCCATTTGTAGTAAAGCGGGTCGACGATGGAGATCAGTGCGGCGATGCCCAGCAACCCGGTGAAGAACAACTGGCCGCTGTTCCAGGTGGTGGTGATGAAAAAGAACGGCAGAACGAAAAAAAGGCTTTCCTGATGGATCATCTGCGTCGCGTAACGCAGCAACGGCTGAGGAATTTCCCGCTTGAAGATCCGCGTGAACAGCTTGGTCAGGCTGTTTTCCAGCATCAGCCAGATCCAGCTGATCAGCATGATGGTGGTGATCCAGCTGGCCAAGCCCTGCTGACGGTCGACCAGAATGAAGCTGCCGACCCCGGAAACAAAACCACCGAGCGCAATGACCCCGGGGTAGCGCTTCATCAGCTCGAGGATGCGCTGTACAAAAAGGGTCAGAGTCGACATTCGGCGATTCACATTAGTCGTAGGAAAAATCTCAAACAGGTTACCGCCGGCACGACGACGTGGCGAGGGTAAGCGCTATTTTCTGCGATGCAGGCGCCAGGCTGCCAGGCTCAACACCAGCAAACCCAATACCCCGGCCATTACCCACAACACTTGGTCATCACTGAGCAACGGCTTTTCGATCCGCACGTAACCCGGTTGCAGGAGCAGCTCGCGCATCGCCTTGTTCGCTTCAGCCAGTGATACCGCTTGCAGTTCCTTGGCGGGGTTGGCGAAACGGCCGTCCTGATAGTCTCCCAACGCGCTCCAATAGTAATCGGCCAGCGCGCTGTTGCCTTGCACGGCCCAGGATTGACGGGCGATAGCGGCTTGCTTGAGACGGTTGAAGGTCTCAGCGTTGAGGCCGTCCTTGAGTAATTGCGCCTTCAATTCATCCAGCACCGTCAGAGCCTCGGCTACGTCGTCACGCTCAAGGTCGGCGTTGAGGCTCATGAAACCAACCCCGCCGAATACCTCACGCTCGGCCCATGGGCCGTATGACAAGCTGTGCGCCAGCCGCAGTTGGCGATACAGCGCCCAGTCCAGATAGTCCTTGAGCAGGTCGAAGGTTTCGTCATGCTGATCCTCCAGCACAGGTTCCGGTACCAGCCAATGCAGCTTGGCCCCGCCCCCGACGAAGCCGCGTGTCAGCACGCGCTCGTGGGCCGCGCTGGCCTGGATTTGCGGCAGCGGCGGATGATTGCCCGGCTCGATCGGTACCAACGTGCCGTAGGTGCGCTCCAGATAGGCCGGCAGCAAGCGATCCAGGTCGCCGACCACGATCAGCGTCATGTTGTTGGGCGCGTACCAATCCTTGCGGACTTTCTCCAACTGCTCGCGGGTCAACTGATCGACTTCGGCGCGCTCGGAGCATTTCAGGCCCAATTCCACGGCCAGTTGCTTGCTGGCGGTGTGACCCAGGTCCTGGCGATCCAGCCAGCGTTGCAAATGCGAGTAGTGACCGCCGTCTTCGCGCTCGACCACTTGTTTGGCCGCGTTGATGGCGTTGTCGTCGAAGTGAGTCTGGGTCAGCAATGCCAGCAGCAGGTCGAGGACTTTGCGCTGATTCTTCGCCGGGGCTTCGATCACGAAGGTGGTGTCGGCGTTGCTGGTGAACGCATTCCACTCACCGCCCAGCGCTTGCATGCGCTCTTCAAGCCCGCCTTCGCCGCTGGCGTCGATGCCGCTGAACAGCAGATGCTCGAGCAGATGTGGCAACTCTTTGTCAGCGCAGCCGAAATCATCAATGCCGACGCCGACTACCAGCCGGATTGCCACATGCCCGCGTTCGGCACCGGGTTTGAGCAGAATTTGCAGACCGTTGCGCAGGGTATAACCCTCGACCTGGAAGCGATCCAGGGCAAACGACGGGAATGAGCCGAGCAACAAACAGGCGAACAACAGGCAACGCATAACGAGCTTCCATACGGCTAGCGTGAGTTCAACAGACTTCAGGCCACTGTGGACGTTCAGGGAGAATGCGTGATGTCAGTCATATCGTCGACAACCAGCGCTCCGGTGTCGGACGTTTCCAGCACTACGTAGGCGCTGCTGCAAAACAACGAATTCAGACGTTTCATGTCGGCGATCAACTCCAGGTGCAACGAACTGGTCTCGAGACTTTGCACGATCTTGCGTTGCAAACGGCTGACATGGGCATGGGCCATGCGCCGCTCCTGTGCGCGAAAGCGACGTTTCTCACGGACCAATTGGCGAGCGCTTTCCGGGTCGGCGCTGAGGAACACCGACAAGCCCAGGCGCAAATTGGCAATCAATTGGCTGTGCAACCCCGCCAACTCCTCCAGGCCCACCTCGGAAAACGACCGGCGTTGCGAGGTTTTCTGCTGCTGCACCTTGCGCAGCATGCGCTCGATCAGGTCACTGGCGAGCTTCAGGTTTATCGCCAATTCAATGATTTCTGCCCAGCGTCGGCTGTCCTGGTCACTAAGGTCTTCGCGAGGCATTTGCGCCAGATAGAGCTTGATCGCGCTGTACAGCGATTCCACGTCTTCCGCCAAGCGACGCACTTCCTGAGTCACCGCGGTTTGCTTGCCGTGCAACACATCGAGCATGGCTTCGAGCATGTTGTCGATCAGGTCGCCCATGCGCAGGGTTTCCCGCGCCGCATTGGCCAACGCCAGGCTCGGGGTAGCCAAGGCCGTCGGGTCGAGATGCCGTGGTTTGGCGGTGCCGTTGGCTTGCGGACGCTCCGGCAACACCCAGGCACAGAACCTCGCCATTGGCCCGACACTGGGCAACAGGATCAGGCAGCGCGCCGTGTTGTAGAGCAGGTGGAAGCCGATGACCATTTCCTGAGGGCTGAAGTCGAGGCTGTCGAGCCAATGCACCACGGGGTCGAGCACCGGAATGATCAGCACCAGGCCGATCAGTTTGTACAGCAGGCTGCCCAATGCCACCTGGCGCCCGGCGGCGTTCTGCATGCTGGTGCTGAGGAACGCCAGAATGCCGCTGCCGATGTTGGCACCGATCACCAGGCCGATGGCCACCGGCAGACTGATCACGTTCGCGCCGGCCAGGGTCGCGGTCAGCAGCACCGCCGCGAGGCTTGAATAGGAAATCATCGCGAACAGCGCACCCACCAGGGCGTCGAGCAGAATGTCGCCGGTCAGCGAGGCGAAGATTACCTTCACCCCTTGGGCATGAGTGATCGGCGTGGCCGCTTCGACGATCAGCTGCAACGCCAGGATGATCAAGCCCAAGCCGATCGCGACACGGCCCATCTGGCCCAGGCGGGTCTGTTTGCGCGAGAGAAAGAAAATCACCCCGAGGAAAATCAGCAGCGGCGACAGCCATGACAGGTCAAGAGTCAACACCCGCGCCATCAACGCCGTACCGACATCCGCGCCAAGCATGGTGGCCAGCGCCGGCGTCAGCGCCATCAAGCCCTGGCCGACAAATGAAGTGACCAGCATCGCGGTGGCGTTGCTGCTCTGCACCATCGCGGTGACGACGATTCCGGAAATGAACGCCAGCCAGCGTCTGGACATGTTCTGTCCGATGACATGGCGCAAGTTGGAGCCAAACACCCGCAGAATGCCGGTTCGGACGATGTGCGTGCCCCAGATCAACAAGGCCACGGCGGAGAGTAGATTGAGCAGGGTGAGCATACAGACCCCCTGTGGTGTAGCGCTCCAAAGGGAGCAAGTTGACGGTGCCGCGCGACGATCTACTTCTTCTGTACTTAAGCTGTAGTTGGCTAACGGTCTGGACGCCAGCATCGCATAGCTAAAGACGTGATTGAAACAAAACTGTCATGAAAACAGCTCCGTGCGGAAAATGAAAAAGGGACCCGAAGGTCCCCTTGTTCACAGCGTGACTGTGGCGAAGGAGCTTGCTCCCGCTGGGTCGCGTAGCGGCCCCAATACCGGCAAGTCCGATACGTTTACGCCTGCTGCGCAGTCGAGCGGGAGCAAGCTCCCTCGCCACAAAAGCTCTTATCCCACAGAGCTTTGCCCTCCGGGTTACTGTCCCGGAATGTCCTTGCGCAGTTTCACCGGATCCTGCTGCTTGCGCTTTCTCGCCATCGCGGTGCGCATCTTGATGTTGATCGCTTCCACCGCCAGCGAGAACGCCATGGCAAAGTAGACGTAGCCTTTTGGCACGTGCACATCCAGGGATTCGGCAATCAGAACGGTACCGACTACCAACAGGAACGACAGCGCCAGCATTTTCAGGGATGGGTGCTTGTCGATGAACGTGCTGATGGTGCCCGAGGCCAGCATCATCACCAGAACCGCGACAACGATCGCCGCCACCATGACCGGTACATGGGACACCATGCCGACCGCGGTGATCACCGAGTCCAGCGAGAACACGATGTCGATGATCGCGATCTGGATGATGGTGTAGAGGAAGTTGCCACCCTTGCCCGAAGGTTCTTCGTTGCTTTCGTCTTCACCTTCCAGTGCGTGGTACATCTCTTGCGAGCTCTTCCACAGCAGGAACAGGCCACCAAAGAACAGGATCAGGTCACGTCCGGAAATGCCCTGGCCGAATACTTCGAACAAGTCGGCGGTGAGGCGCATGACCCAGGTGATCGACAGCAGCAACAGAATCCGCGTGATCATGGCCAGCGCCAGGCCGAAAATCCGCGTGCGCTGTTGCATGTGCTTGGGCATGCGGCTGACCAGGATCGAAATCATGATGATGTTATCGATGCCCAGGACGATTTCCAGAGCAGTCAGGGTGAAGAAGGCAACCCAGATTTCAGGGTTGGTCAGCCATTCCATGTGTATTCCTTTGAGCGATTGTTAAACCAAAACGGGCCCGGGCTTCAAAAACGAAGCCTGGACCCGGTGTGGTGAGTCTTGGGCTTATAGAGTGCTGAACAGCGGAAAAATCCCCATCAGCAATGCAGCAACCAGTATGCACATACACACCAGCACTGCCCACTTGAGGGTGAAGCGCTGGTGATCACCAAAATCGATCCCGGCCAGGGCCACCAACAAATAAGTCGATGGTACCAGCGGGCTCAACAAGTGGACGGGCTGACCGACGATCGAGGCACGTGCCATTTCCACCGCGGTTATACCGTAATGGCTGGCGGCTTCGGCAAGTACCGGTAACACGCCGTAATAAAATGCATCGTTCGACATGAAGAACGTGAACGGCATGCTCACCAGCGCCGTTATGACTGCCAGGTACGGGCCGAGGAAATCCGGAATCACCGACAGCAGGCTTTTCGACATCGCATCGACCATACCGGTGCCCGACAGGATACCGGTGAAGATACCGGCAGCAAAGATCAGCCCGACCACCGCCAGCACACTGCCAGCATGGGCAGCCACGCGATCCTTCTGTTGTTGCAGGCATGGGTAGTTAACGATCATCGCGATACTGAAGGCCACCATGAACAATACCGGCAACGGCAACAGGCCAGCGATCAGGGTGCACATTAAGCCCAGGGTCAGGGCACCGTTGAACCAGATCAGCTTCGGACGACGGGCATCGGGGAATTGCGAGACGCTGATTTCGCTGTGATCGATCTCATCGCCCACCAGGTGCAACTCACCCAGACGCGCACGTTCACGCTTGCCGTAGAAGTAAGCAATCGCCAGGATCGCCACCACACCGGCTGCCATCGCCGGAATCATCGGCACGAAGATCGCCGACGGGTCCACGTGCAGCGCACTCGCGGCACGGGCGGTCGGGCCGCCCCATGGGGTCATGTTCATCACGCCACCGGCGAGGATGATCAGACCGGCCATGATCCGCGGGCTCATGCCGATGCGGCTGTAGAGCGGCAACATGGCGGCCACGCAGATCATGTAGGTGGTCGCGCCGTCACCATCGAGGGAAACGACCAGCGCCAGTACAGCGGTGCCGACTGAAACTTTCAGCGGATCGCCCTTGACCATTTTCAGGATCTTGCGCACGGCCGGGTCGAACAGGCCGGAGTCGATCATCAGGGCGAAGTACAGAATCGCGAACATCAACATCACGCCGGTCGGCGCAAGCTTGGTGATGCCTTCGAGCATCATCGGGCCGATTTTCGGGCCGAAACCGCCAAACAAGGCGAAGACGATTGGAATGATGATCAGGGCAATCAGCGCAGACAGGCGCTTGGTCATGATCAGGAACATGAACGTGATGACCATGGCGAAGCCAAGGAAAGTCAGCATGGGAATACTCCAGGCGTAGCGCGGCTAGGGAATGGGCGAACCGGGTGGGTCAGCGCAGAACGGGAAGCACGAGACGTACGGGCGGAGTGGCGGCGAAGCGGCGGGTTTCAAAGGACATCAGGGTCACCATTGTTGTTGTTAAATGGGCTGTGCGAGCGATAAAACGCTGGCATTGGCCGACCGGTCTGTTGCCGGTAGTGGGGCGATCCTAATCGGGGAAGCTTTCAGCCAGCTTTCGGCAATGAAAGCAGTGACCGGATGTGTAACCGGTCGTCGGACGGGGCCAGGACCAAATGGCGGCCTTCGCGAGCCCCCGGCAGAACAGCACTCTGCGCAAGCACTTGCGAGGTGAAGGCGAAGGCGAAGAAACGCTCTGATCAAAAAACAGACAGATTGAGCGGACGAATGGCCCCCATCCAGATCGCATGCTCGCTGTGGTCAAGCAGATCGTCGCCGGTGTCCGGGTGCAGGAACACCACCAAGCCCTTGCGGTTGAGCGCCAGCCACGGCAGCACTTCGCCGATCAGCTCCGGCCCGAACGCCAGTTGGCAACTCCAGTCCGGATGCGGGCCGACCGGGCGTTCGTGCACGCGACCCATTTTCAGCGGGAACAATTGCGCAGCTTGCTCGCACAAGGCCCGCGCCTGATCGATGGAACTGGCATCGAAATACACGTGGGCGTGATAGCCCTTGATCCGTTGCATGGGTAATCCCTCTAAAACCCGGTAGAACCCTCACCGTTTCCCGCAGGTCGTACGCCATATAAGCGGGAAAACAAGGGAGTTCAGCCATGAAGAATGCCGAGACCCCGGTGGTGAAAGTGGTGCTTTATGGTGCCATGAGTAGCCTGGGCAGTGCGCTGATGGCTGAAATGCTGCGGCGCCAACACGAAGTCATCGCCATTCTCGACGACCTGACGGCGCTGGCGCCGCGTCCGGGATTGCGCACCAAGACCGGCGATCTTTTCGCAGCTCAACGGGTGAAACAAAGTGTGGCAGGCAGCTCGGCGGTCATTTGCTTGTTAGATGCACCTGGCCTGCCGTTCAACAGTGAGCATGTGGAAAAATCCATCGTGCCGGGTCCGGTCGAGCAAGTGCTGGCAGTGGATGCATTGATCGAGGGCATGCAGGCGGCGGGCATTGCCCGTTTGTTCGTGGTGGGGGATTTCGAAGTTCTCGATGATCCCGAATTAGAAGACGACCTGGAACGACATGCCGCCGAAGAGATCCGTGAAGCACTGCAAAGCAGCACGTTGCATTGGACTTTGGTGAACGCGCCACGGGGAGTGGCCGGCCTGACCATCGAACATTTCAGCCAGACTGGCGGCAACCTTGAACCGGGCCTGGCCGAACCGCTCGCACGCCTGGCACGCACTGCCACGGGGATTGCCGATGAGCTGCAGCTGAATTTGCACATTGGTGAGCACGTCAATTTCATCGCCGCAGACAGCTAGACCGCTATGGAGGGCAGCGCCATCCCGTTCAGCGATTGCGCGCTACTGGCCTGTTCTTCCATCAACCAGTCGACGAACTGTTGAATCAACGCACCACGCCGTTTGCGTTGCGGCAGAACCACGTAATAGCCCAAGCGTGAAATCACTGTTTGCGCAATCGGGCGACACAACAAGCCTTGCGTCAGCAAGTTATCCACAAGGTGTCGCCAGCCAATGGCGACGCCCTGACCACCAATCGCGGCTTGTATCAACAGGGTGTAGTTGTCGAAGCGCAACTGGCCGGGGGCCGGGGGCGAAGTGATGCCCAATTCTCGAAACACTCCGCTCCAGTCAAACCAGTTACTGCTGTTCTCGCCGCGCAGGTGCAACAGTGGGAACTCCAACAAACACTGGGCAGGCAAGGGCAGGGCACGCTCATTCAGAAGCTGAGGGCTGCACACGGGGAATACTTCTTCGCTGAACAACCAATGGCTTTCACCCTGCTTGAAGCGGCCATCGCCGAATAACACCGCCACATCGATATCCGTACGCAGCATGTTGTGGCTGCGCTCGCTGGTGACCAGGCTGACATCCACGTGCGGATTGGCCGCGTGAAAACGGTGCAGGCGCGGCATCAGCCAGTAGGCAGCAAAAGCGAAATCGGTCGCCACTTGCAACACTTCGTGTTGCTGCTGTGCGCTGATCGCACTCAAACCAGCATCGATATTCTGCAATCCAAGCTGAACTTGCTCGAAAAGGATCATTCCGGCCTCGGTCAGTTCGATACCGCGGTAAATGCGGTCGAACAGACGTGTGGCCAACTGTTCTTCCAGCCGCTTGATTTGCTGGCTGATGGCGGGTTGGGTAGTGCCCAGTTCATTGGCGGCAGCCGTGAAGCTGCGTTGACGGGCCGCGGCTTCGAACGCGCGAAGTAAATCCAGAGACAGGTCACCAAGAGCGTCATACATAAGCTGTGCTTATCCTAGTCATTGCTGCGCGTGGGCTTTACCGCAAAGTGCATGGGTTACATCCTCGATCCCAGCACTCTCGCATAAACATCCACTATGGAATGCCGCGATCACATGAAGCGCAAGAACATTCTTTTCATCATGGCCGATCAAATGGCCGCGCCAATGTTGCCGTTCTACGGCCCATCGCCCATCAAGTTGCCGAATTTGAGCCGCCTCGCCGCACAAGGCGTGGTGTTCGACGCCGCCTACTGCAACAGCCCGTTGTGCGCACCGTCGCGTTTTACCCTGGTCAGCGGCCAATTGCCGAGCAAGATCGGCGCCTACGACAACGCGGCGGATTTTCCGGCCGATGTACCGACCTATGCCCACTACCTGCGTCGACTTGGCTATCGCACCGCACTGTCAGGCAAGATGCACTTCTGCGGTCCGGATCAACTGCACGGTTACGAAGAACGTCTGACCAGCGATATCTATCCGGCCGACTACGGCTGGGCAGTGAATTGGGACGAGCCGGACGTGCGTCCGACCTGGTATCACAACATGTCGTCGGTACTGCAGGCGGGGCCGTGCGTGCGCACCAATCAACTGGATTTCGACGAAGAGGTGGTTTTCAAGGCCCAGCAATACCTGTTCGATCACATTCGCGAGGATGGCGACCAGCCGTTCTGCCTGACTGTTTCAATGACCCACCCACACGATCCGTACACCATTCCCAAAGCTTTCTGGGATCTGTACGACGATGCCGACATTCCTTTGCCAATAACACCGGACCAGCACGAACTCGACCCGCACGCCCGGCGTTTGCTCAAGGTTTACGACCTGTGGGATAAACCCTTGCCTGTGGATAAGATCCGCGATGCACGCCGTGCCTATTTCGGTGCTTGCAGCTATATCGACAGTAACGTCGGCAAACTCCTGCAAACACTCGAAGATACCGGCCTGATCGACGATACCATCATTGTCTTCTCCGGCGACCATGGCGACATGCTCGGCGAGCGCGGGCTCTGGTACAAAATGCACTGGTATGAAATGGCCGCTCGCGTGCCCCTGTTGATAAGTGCTCCCGGGCAATTCGGCGCGAGCCGTGTCAGTGCCTCGGTCTCGACCGCCGACTTGCTGCCGACCTTCGTCGAACTGGCGGGCGGCTCGCTGGAGCCAGGCCTGCCGCTCGATGGCCGCTCGTTGGTCCCACATCTGCAAGGGCAGGGCGGTCACGACGAAGTGTTCGGCGAATACATGGCAGAAGGCACCATCAGCCCGCTGATGATGATTCGCCGCGGTGCTTACAAATTCATCTACAGCGAAGACGACCCTTGCCTACTCTTCGACGTACACAATGATCCGCGCGAACTGGAAGAACTGAGCCAGTCGCCGCAGCATCGCCAGCTGTTTGACGACTTTCTCGCCGAAGCGCGGGCCAAATGGGATATTCCGGCGATCCATCAACAGGTGCTCGCAAGCCAACGGCGCCGGCGTTTCGTCGCCGATGCCCTGACCATCGGCAAGCTGAAGAGCTGGGATCACCAGCCACTGGTAGACGCCAGTCAGCAGTACATGCGTAACCATATCGACCTCGACGATCTGGAGCGTAAAGCACGTTATCCACAACCCTGCCAAAACCAATAATGTTAAGGGGAAGTCCATGCAAAGGTTATCCACAGTACTGACGGTCGGGCTCCTGGCTCTGGGCAGTGCATCGGCGTTCGCCGATCAATGCGAGACGGTGAAAATGGCCGACCCGGGCTGGAGCGACATCGCCGCGACCAACGCCATCACCGGGTTTCTCCTGGACGGCATGGGTTACAAGGCCAAAGTCGACACCCTCGCGGTGCCGATTACCTTCGGCGGGCTCAAGGACGGCCAGGTCGATGTGTTTCTGGGTAACTGGATGCCGGCGCAGCAGGGCTTCTACGACAAATTCGTCGCCACGGGCGATGTCACGCAGTTAGCGAAGAATCTCGATGGCACCGAGTTCACCCTCGCCGTTCCGGACTACGTCTGGGACGCGGGTGTGCATAACTTTGCCGACCTGAACAAACACGCCGACAAGTTTGATCGCAAAATCTACGGCATCGGTTCCGGTGCACCGGCAAACATCTCGCTGCAAGAGATCATCAAGAAAAACGATTTCGACATGGGCCAGTGGAAATTGGTCGAGTCCAGCGAGCAAGCGATGTTGGCCGAAGTATCGCGCGCAGTGAAGAAACAGAAGTTCGTGACCTTCCTCGGCTGGACGCCGCACCCGATGAACGTGCAGCTGAAAATGCATTACCTGAAGGGCGGCGAGAAGTATTTCGGCGACACCGGCAGCGTCCACACCCTGACCCGCAAAGGTTATGCACAGGCCTGCCCTAACGTTGGGAAATTGCTGACCAACCTGACGTTCACTCAGGACATGGAAAACAGCATCATGGCCGAGGTGGTGAACAAGAAGATCAGCAATGCCGACGCCGCCAAAGCGTGGATCAAGGCCAACCCGGCGGTGCTGGATAAATGGCTGGATGGCGTGAAAACCGTGGACGGCAAGGATGCATTGCCGGCAGTCAAAGCCAAGTTGTAGAGATCCTCTGTTGATGATCGTTCCCACGCTCCGCGTGGGAATGCAGCCCGGGACGCTCTGCGTCCCTTTCGAGAGCTGGAACGCGGAGCGTCCCTTGAGGCGTTCCCACGCGGAGCGTGGGAACGATCATCCTCTGTGGCGAGGGAGCTTGCTCCCGCTGGGCTGCGCAGCGGCCCTGAAACCTGCGGGCGCTTCGCACCCGAGCGCGAGCAAGCTCCCTCGCCACAAATGATTGTGCGTCCTGCTACCCTTGCGCAAACCCCCGACCGAGAGGCCCCATGGCCCTGCCAAGCCGCCATTCACTTTTTCCCTTCCTCACCTGGCTGCCCCGGCAAACCCGAGCCAGCGTCGGCCGCGACCTGATCGTCGGCCTCAGCGGTGCGATTCTTGCGTTGCCGCAATCCATTGCCTACGCACTGATCGCGGGTCTGCCACCGGAATACGGGCTGTACGCGGCTATTATCCCGGTGTTGATCGCTTGTCTTTGGGGTTCGTCGTGGCATTTGATCTGCGGTCCTACGGCCGCGATCTCGATTGTCTTGTATGCCAGCGTCAGTCCTCTGGCCGTGCCGGCGACACAGGACTACGTCACGGTGATCCTGTTGCTGACTTTCCTGGCGGGGGTTTTCCAGTGGCTGCTGGGATTGCTGCGCTTTGGCGCGCTGGTAAATTTCGTCTCCCATTCGGTGGTGCTCGGCTTTACCCTCGGTGCGGCGGTAGTGATTGCCGTGGGTCAACTACCCAATCTGTTGGGGTTGGACTTGCCAAGTCAGGCCACCGCCCTGGACAGTTTCATCACTTTATTGCGCCATCTCGGCGAAGTGGACAAGGCCTCGCTGGCGTTGGGTCTGGCGACGGTGGTGGTGGGGGTGGTCCTCAAGCTGTGGCTGCCACGTTGGCCAACGCTGTTGATCACACTGGTGCTGGGCGCATTGCTGGTCTGGCTGTGGCCAACCATGTTTGGTCATGTGCAACTGGTCAGCGCGTTCACCGGTAAGTTACCGCCCTTCAGTCCGTTGCCACTGGATCTCGATTTGATCCTGCGCCTGCTGCCCAGCGCCGTGGCCGTTGGCATGCTCGGGCTGGTGACCAGCCTGTCGATTGCCCGCTCGATCTCTGCACGTTCGCAGCAACTACTCGACGCTAACCAGGAAGTTCGCGCCCAAGGCCTGTCAAATATTGTCGGTGCGTTTTTTTCCGGATCGCTGTCAGCCGGCTCGTTCACCCGTTCCGGGCTGAGTTACGAAGCCGGGGCCTGCTCGCCGTTGGCGGGGATTTTTTCGGCGTTGTGGGTGGCGCTGTTTGCGATTTTTGGCGCAGGTCTGATTGCGCACATCCCGATCCCGGCCATGGCCGGTAGTATTCTGTTGATTGCCTGGGGCCTGGTGGACCATCGCGGCATTCGCGCATTGCTGCGGGTCAGTCGCGCCGAGTTCGTGGTCATGGCCCTGACCTGTGTCGCCACGCTGCTGCTGGAGTTGCAGACAGCAATTTACGCTGGCGTGCTGGCGTCACTGTTTTTTTACCTCAAGCGAACGTCGCAACCGCGGGTACAACATGTACGCGACGGCGATGAAGACATTCTGCGGGTCGGCGGCTCGATCTTCTTCGGCGCCAGCCATTACCTGCAGGTGCGCCTGCAACGCATGCACGGTGCGCGCGTGGTGATCGAGGCGCAGCAGATCAATTTCATCGACTATTCAGGGGTGGAAATGCTGCATCAGGAAGCCCGGCGCTTGCTGCGCCAGGATCGCAGCCTGACCTTGCGCCAGGCGCGGCCGCAGGTGGTGGAAGAGTTGAGGAAGCTTGAGGGACCGGAGAAATGCCCGATCCGATTTGAAGATTGAACAAATTCTTGGCTAAAACACCAATCCCTGTGGCGAGGGAGCTTGCTCCCGCTCGGGAGCGAAGCGCCCGCAGATTTTAAGGGTCGCTACGCAATCCAGCGGGAGCAAGCTCCCTCGCCACAAAGAATTACAGCGCCAGTTGTCGGCGCAACTCGGCCAGCACCGGCGCAGTATCCGGACGTACACCGCGCCACAGGTAGAACGCTTCTGCCGCTTGCTCGGCCAACATCCCCAACCCGTCCATCGATACCGCTGCGCCGTGTTCGCTGGCCCAACGGCAGAATGAAGTCGGCTCCTTGCCGTACATCATGTCGTAGCACACGGTTTTGCCTGGTTCGATCAGGCTGCTGGCGATCGGCGGAACGTCCCCTGTCAGGCTGGCAGAGGTGGCATTGATGATCAGGTCCACAGATTCCTGCAACCAGTCGTAACCGCTCGCCGAGACCGGCCCCAAATCGCAGAACAGTTCCGCCAGCAGTTCGGCCTTGTCTACGGTGCGGTTGGCGATGATCACCGACGCCGGCTGCTCGGCGAGCAAGGGCTCCAGAGCACCGCGCACAGCACCACCGGCACCGAGTAACAGGATGCGTTTGCCCTTGAGGCTGAACCCGGCGTTGACGGTCAGGTCCCGCACCAGGCCGGCGCCATCGGTGTTGTCACCCAGCAGACTGCCATCGGCCATTTTGCTCAAGGTATTCACCGCGCCGGCCCGCTGCGCTCGCGCAGTCAGGCTATCGGCAAGGCGAAAGGCTTCTTCCTTGAACGGGACCGTCACATTCGCCCCCCGGCCTTCGAGGAAAAAAGCCCGCGCGCAGCCGGAAAAATCGTCTAAAGGCGCCAGCAATGTGCTGTAGTCGAGGCGCTGCGCGGTCTGCTCGGCGAACAGACGATGGATCAATGGTGACTTGCTATGGCCAATCGGGTTACCGAATACAACATAACGGTCCATCTACATTCCTCGTTCAGGCCTTGGCCAACCAATCGCGATCCTGCAAGAAATAATCGGTCAGGCGCGCTTCTTCGCTGCCCGGTTCGGCTTTCCAGTCGTAACCCCAACGCACTTGCGGCGGCAGGGACATCAGGATCGACTCCGTGCGACCGCCCGATTGCAGGCCGAACAGCGTGCCGCGGTCATAGACCAGGTTGAACTCGACGTAACGGCCACGACGGTATTCCTGGAACTCCCGTTGTTTCACGCTGAACGTGTCGTTTTTGCGACGCTGCACGATCGGCAGGTAGGCATCGATGTATGCATCGCCGATAGCTCGCATGAACGCGAAGCTGGTGTCGAAGTCCCACTCGTTCAAGTCATCGAAAAACAGACCGCCAATGCCCCGTGGTTCGTGGCGATGCTTGATGTGGAAGTAGCTGTCGCACCAGGCCTTGTAACGCGGGTAGACGTCCGCACCGAACGGCGCGCAAGCCTGCTCGGCCACGCGGTGCCAGTGCACGCAGTCTTCTTCATTGCCGTAGTAGGGCGTCAGGTCGAAACCGCCGCCGAACCACCAGACCGGCTCCTCTCCTTCTTTTTCAGCGATGAAAAAGCGCACGTTGGCGTGGGAAGTCGGCACATGCGGGTTGTGCGGGTGGATCACCAGCGACACGCCGAGCGCTTCGAAGCCACGGCCGGCCAGTTCCGGACGATGGGCGCTGGCGGACGGTGGCAGGCCACTGCCAAAGACATGGGAAAAGTTGACGCCGCCCTTTTCAATGACCGTGCCGTTTTCGATCACCCGCGTACGTCCACCACCGCCGGCAGGCCGGGTCCAGGCGTCTTCGACGAAGTGCGTGCCACCGTCTTCGGCTTCCAGGGCAGCACAAATACGGTCTTGCAGGTCGAGCAGATAGGCTTTTACGGCCTCGGTGCGGGTAGTCATGGCATCACCTTGGATCGGGCAAAGCTACGCGGCGCTCCATCGGACCGGGGCCTGCGCAAATGGGCGCGTAGCATAACACCGCCGAAGTGCTCGTCGCAGTTGACGAAGATCAAGCTTAGGAGTCCGATAGGACGCTTCGCATTTACACAATCAGCATCGATCTCAGGAGAGAGCAGATGGCAAAGCGTATTCAGTTCCGTGCCCATGGCGGCCCCGAAGTGCTTGAGTATGTGGATTACCAACCCGCCGGGCCCGGCCCCAAAGAGGTCCGTGTGACCAACAAGGCCATCGGCCTGAACTTCATCGATACCTATTACCGCAGCGGTCTCTACCCACCGCCGTCTCTGCCATCGGGGCTCGGTTCCGAAGGCGCGGGCGTGGTCGAGGCGGTCGGCAGTGACGTCACGCGGTTCAAGGTCGGCGATCGTGTCGCTTACGGCAGCGGCCCATTGGGGGCCTACAGTGACGTTCACGTCTTGCCCGAGGCCAATCTGGTTCACCTGCCGGACGCCATCAGCTTCGAGCAGGCGGCAGGTGTGATGCTCAAAGGCCTGACCGTGCAATATCTGCTGCGCCAGACCTACGAACTCAAGGGTGGCGAAACCATCCTGTTCCACGCGGCAGCGGGTGGTGTCGGCTCGTTGGCTTGCCAATGGGCCAAGGCCTTGGGCGTCAAGCTGATCGGCACCGTGAGCTCGGCGGAGAAAGCCGCGCTGGCCAAGGCCAACGGCGCCTGGGCGACCATCGATTACAGCCATGAAAACGTCGCACAACGGGTACTGGAATTGACCGACGGCAAAAAAGTCCCGGTGGTGTACGACGGCGTGGGCAAGGACACTTGGCTGACATCTCTGGACAGCGTCGCGCCTCGGGGCCTGGTGGTGAGTTTCGGCAACGCATCCGGCGCAGTGGACGGAGTCAACCTGGGGATTCTGGCGGCGAAAGGTTCGCTGTACGTAACCCGGCCGACGCTGGGCACCTACGCCAACAACGCCGAAAACCTACAGCGCATGGCCGATGAACTGTTCGAGATGATCATCAGTGGCAAGTTGAAGGTGGATATCAGTCAGACGTATTCACTGGCGGATGCGGCGAAAGCGCAGACTGAATTATCGGCACGGCGTACCACGGGATCGGTGGTTCTGTTGCCTTAAGATTTTCAGCGTCTGCCAAGGCCTCATCGCTGGCAAGCCAGCTCCCACACGTACAGGGTCGGTCACAAATCATGTGAACGACCAGAATCCCGTGGGAGCTGGCTTGCCAGCGATGGGGGGCGCCTCGGTCTCAGCCTGGGCGAACAACGTGCCCCGTCGCCAGATCGCGAATCACGCTCGGGTTCTTGCGCCCACCCAGCAACCCGCCGAGCACCAGGTCAACCTGCCCGCGGAAATACTGCTCGACGCGAAGCCGCGTACGAGCTGCCGGCCGGCCTTGCGGGTTGGCAGAGGTCGACACCAACGGCCCGACCAACGCACACAAATCCCGTACCAGCGGGTGATCACTCACGCGCAGCGCCACGGTTTCATGCACGCCGGTGATCCATGGCGGCAACAGGTTCTGATGCGGCACCAGCCAGGTGTTCGGCCCCGGCCAGGTGCTGGCCATGCGGTCCATCCACAGTTCAGGGAAGTCTTCGAACAGGAAATCGAACTGACGGATGTTGTCGGCCACCAGGATCAGGCCTTTATCCACTGCCCGGCCCTTGATCAGCAACAAACGCTCGACGGCCTCTTCGTCCCACGGGTCGCAACCCAGGCCCCAGACTGCTTCGGTTGGGTAGGCAATCACCGCCCCTGCGCGAACTGCTCGTGCGGCTTGCTGCACACGCCAACTGTTGACCATGAAAAACTCTCCAGAATAAGGCTCTGCGCAGTTTACCGATCTTGTTTATAAAACCTAGCTCACCCGCGCAAACCAGTGCCCGTTTTCGCACACCGCGCTGCCGCCCATCTCCAGTTCCGTCAACGCCGCCAACACGTTGGGCAGCGCCCAGCCGCTGGCGAGGGCCAGCGCTTCACTGGTGTGAGGGGCCGCATGCAGCAGCTTCAACAGCGGATGACTCGTCGCCACCTCGCAGGTTTCCGGGAACAACGGCTGTTGCTGCCAACCTCGCAAGGCTTCGAGAATATGTTCAATGGTCTCCACCAGCACCGCGCCGTCGCGGATCAACTGGTGGCAACCCCGCGCGCCGGGGTGATGGATCGACCCGGGAATCGCGTAAACCTCACGCCCTTGTTCGGCCGCCAGCCGTGCGGTGATCAACGAACCGCTGGCCACGCTGGCCTCGACCACCAGCACACCGAGGGACAAACCGCTGATGATGCGGTTACGTCGCGGGAAGTTGCTGGCGCTGGGGCCGGCATCCAGCGGAAACTCCGAAAGCACCGCGCTGCCCGAGGCCATCATGGCGTCCGCCAGCCGCCGATTGCGCTGTGGATAAAACTTTTCAAGACCCGTGCCAAGTACACCGACCGTTTGCCCGCCGACATCCAAAGCAGCCTGATGCGCGGCGGCATCGATACCCAGCGCCAACCCGCTGGTGATGACGAAACCGGCACTGGCCAGGCTGCGGGAAAACGCTGCCGCGGTATCCATGCCCGGCCGAGACGCGCGCCGACTGCCGACCATCGCCAGCTGCGGTTTTTCCAGAATGCCAGGATCGCCCGCGACGAATAACAAGGGCGGAGCATCACTGATTTGCGCCAGCAGCGCCGGGTAGTCAACCTGGTCCCACATCAGTAAATGCTGGCCCTGACGCTCCAGCCAGGCCAATGCGTGGCTTGCTCCATCGCGGATTTCAGGACATCGCCTGGCCTCGGCACACGCCAATGGCAAACCCAGCGCGCGCCAGGCACTGGCCGGTGCACTGATCGCTTTCGATGCCGAACCGAACGCCTCGAGCAACTTTTTGAACCGCATCGGCCCGAGTTCCGGCAAACGGTGCAGACGCAAACGAGCTTCCAGCTCCGCAGGGGAAACCGGTGTAACAGTAGGCCATGACATGGATCATCCTTGATCGTTATGAGCACCCGTACAAACGGGAATAAGCTGTGGATAACTCTGTTGGTAACTTGTGAAGCACGCTTATGGATTTCGCACCTTGTCCATCACCGCCAGCGAACGCGATGCGTTGAGCACCAGCCCGTAGCTGAGCTTGTCGTAGGTGCGGAAAACCATCAGCAGACCGGCGCGTTCGTCGGGAATTTTCACGGGCTGGCCGCTGATTCGGTCACGCACGGTTTCCCCGGTCTTCATCACCACCAATACATTGCCTTCGGCCAGACCATCGCGTTGACCCTTGTTCAGCGTGACCACATCCAACGCACCGATCTGCGTCACGCCGCGCGGCACATCAATGATCAAGCCTTCGATCTTGCTGCTCGGGGCGCTGGGCATGAAGGTCGAGTTGATGGAGCGCTCCTCGCCACTGAACAGGCGGTCGCCAAGGCGTACCTCCTGAGTTGTGCGTTGCAGCGCCAGCGTAGCGATGTCACCTTCGGTGGCGACGATTTCGCCACCGCCAATGTCATCGGCGTTGATCCCCAAAAACTCCTGGGTTTGTGGATCGGTATAGACCTTGCCCTGGCGGAAGATGCCGTAGACCGGTTGCGCCAGGTCGAACTGACCGCGGGCGAAGATTCTGTCGCCCATGCCGCTGAGCACGCGTTCGGCATCACCGGCCACGATGTACGGCGCCTTGTCGAAATCCTCGACCTTGTCGACGATGCGGTTGCTCAGTAGAAAACTGTTGATCGATTTCAGCGGGATGCTCGGAATCGCATCGGCTACCGGGCTGGTGCGTACCCGCGGCGAAAGCTTGATGGTGCCCCGCGACTCGCCCCGGCTGAGGGTCAGGCGCGGCTGGCCATTGACGTAGACCAGCGACAGCGAATCGCCGGGGTAGATCAGATTGGGGTTTTCGATCTGCGGATTGGCTTGCCACAACTGCGGCCACTGCCATGGCTCACGGAGATACTTTGCGGAAATGTCCCAGAGTGTGTCCCCCGTCACCACGGTGTATCGCTGCGGAAAACCTTCCCGAAGTTGCACTTGCCCGTGCGCGAAACCGGCCGAAGCCAGAAGGAGCAGGGCGAGTAGTGATTTCCTCATGCGGTGAATCCCTTTATTATGTGCGTTCGCGTGAAACGCCAGAGCCGTCAGTGGCTCGCTCCCGGCCGGCTTGTCAAAACTTGCTTGTCGACAGAAGGGAGCTACGTTTTACAACGGTAGCCTGCATCTTCGGACCTGCCAGGCCATCGACCCGACTTTACTTCACACGTGCAGTAATCAAGCTTATGGCCATTTTAGACATCCTCGAATTTCCCGACTCGCGCCTGCGCACTATCGCCAAACCTGTGGCCGTAGTGGACGACGAAGTGCGTCAGTTGGTCGACGACATGTTTGAAACAATGTATGAAGCGCCAGGCATCGGCCTCGCCGCGACCCAGGTCAACGTGCACAAACGTATCGTCGTGATGGACCT
>NZ_RCOB01000205.1:0-2119 GCF_004307665.1 Pseudomonas sp. Sample_16 | reverse complement strand
GGCAACCTCCCCGAAATAACAGACAGCGGTGTACAATCGCGTTCTTATACCCTCTGTTGATCATGCGAAGGATTTTCCGGATGTTGCCGCGCTTTCCTGCCGTCACCCGCTGCCTGACACTTGCCGCTCTCTGTGTAGCTGGCCCCGTCGCAGCATTGGAGCTGCCACTACCACCGCCTGGGGAAGACATCGTCGGCCAGGTGCAAGTGATCAAGGCCAAATACGAAGATACCTTCGCCGACCTTGGCACCACCTACGACCTGGGCTACACGGAAATGGTCGCGGCCAACCCTGGCGTGGACCCATGGCTGCCGGGCGCCGGCACCGAAATCGTGCTGCCGACCCGCTTCATTCTGCCGCCGGGGCCGCGTGAAGGCATCGTCATCAACCTCGCCGAGTACCGCCTCTACTACTTCCCGAAAGGCCGGAACGTGGTCTACACCTTCCCGCTGGGAATCGGTCGTGAAGGCTGGGGCTCGCCGATTGCCCACACCAGCATCATCGCCAAGACGCCGAACCCGACCTGGACGCCTCCAGCGTCGATCAAGGCCGAGCACGCCGCTGATGGCGATCCGCTGCCGAATGTGGTGCCGGCCGGCCCGGACAACCCGCTGGGGCCGTTCAAGTTCACCCTGGGCACCCCGGGCTACCTGATCCACGGTTCGAACAAGAAATTCGGCATCGGCATGCGCACCAGCCACGGCTGCTTCCGCATGTTCAACAACAACGTGCTGGAAATGGCCGGCATGGTGCCAGTCGGGACGTCGGTGCGGATCATCAACGACTCCTACAAGTTCGGCGTGAGTGGCGGCAAGGTTTACCTGGAAGCGCACACACCACTGGACGACAAGGGCAATCCGTCGGTGGTCGACAAGCACACGGCTGTGATCAATGCGATGCTCAAGCGTGAAGACATCACCAATAATCTGCGCATGAATTGGGATGTGGTACGTGATGTAGTGGCAGCCGAAGATGGTCTGCCGGTGGAAATCGGCGTACCGAGCACGGCCGCTCCGATGGTATCGAGCGCACCCCTCGACCCGCTGCAGTAATGCTTGAAAGGAGCCCGGCGATGTTGCTCGCATCGACGGGTTTTTTTATGCCTGCATCAAAAGCCGGGCAATAAAAAAGCCGACCCAAAAATGGGTCGGCTTGATAACAATCCCGAAGGACTATTACTTGCGGCTAGCTTTTTCCAGCATGCGCAGAGCACGCTCGTTAGCTTCGTCAGCAGTCTGTTGTGCTTTTTGAGCAGCAGCCAGAGCTTCATCAGCTTTACGGTAAGCTTCGTCTGCACGAGCCTGGGAGCGAGCAGCTGCGTCTTCAGTAGCGGTCAGACGTGCTTCGGTTTCTTTCGATGCGCTGCTGCAACCGGTAGCCAGAACTGCGGCCAGAGCCAGAGCAGAGAATTTCAGAACGTTGTTCATCGTGTTCCCCTTCAAGGACTTTCTATTAAGTAGCTGTCTCCTCAGAGTGAGGAAATAGCCGGCGTACATACTACCCATAAGTTGTAGTAAGTAAAACTGACGTGACGCAAGAAGCCTAAAAAATTGTAGGCGTTGATTCTTTTTCGAGCAACTTTTAACTGCGCTGTATAAAAAATATCCAGCTAGAAGGCCCGAGCTGAGCGAGCCGGCGAAGAAAAGTTCCCGAGGTTCGAGGCTCTTTTTCCAGTCTTGGCTAAAGTCTGGCTAGATGGACTGTCTACACTTTTGTTCGAATTCTGCGTGGCGCCTCTCAATATCTTTCTCCTTATTCAGGTGACTTTAACAACGGGCGCTCGTCTTAAGTCTCAATATCCGGCAATGTTCAGGCTTGCGACCTTGGTGATCTTCGGTCGAGCCCGTCCTGCGTGACCCGGAGCGGCACCTGCCAACCTGCATGATGACGAGCGTACCTTGAGCATTTCTGCCAATGGTGCCTACTATTTGTACGTGCTCGGTTGCGCGAGATCGGTGTAGCTCTTCTCGGTGTCCATTCAGGCACGGGGTGGCGTAGATGTTCCTTCGCCGGAAAAACATCGGTAAGGTAGGGGTCGGAATCCAAGACCCGCGAGGAGTAGTGATGAGCGAGGCGTTGTCCATCCACCATGACCAGGCTGGTCATCAGTTCGAGACCA
>NZ_RCOB01000105.1:0-52995 GCF_004307665.1 Pseudomonas sp. Sample_16 | reverse complement strand
CCGTGTGCAGAGCGCGCACAGCCAGTTCCAGGTATTTCTCTTCGATCACTACGGAGACTTTGATTTCCGAAGTCGAGATCATCTGGATGTTGATGCTTTCCTTGGCCAGAGCTTCGAACATGCGACTGGCGACGCCCGCATGAGAGCGCATGCCAACGCCGACAATCGACACCTTGGCGATCTTGGTGTCGCCGATGACTTCACGGGCACCGATCTCGGCAGCGGTCTTTTCCAGTACGGTTTGCGCCGCCTGGTAGTCGTTGCGGTGTACGGTGAAGGTGAAGTCGGTGGTGTTATCGTGCGCTACGTTCTGCACGATCATGTCGACTTCGATGTTCGCGGCGCTGATCGGGCCGAGAATCTTGAATGCTACGCCCGGGGTGTCTGGCACGCCACGGATGGTCAGCTTGGCTTCATCGCGGTTGAAAGCGATGCCGGAAATGATCGGCTGTTCCATGGTTTCCTCTTCATCAATAGTAATGAGGGTGCCCGGACCCTCCTTGAAGCTGTGCAGTACGCGCAGCGGAACGTTGTACTTGCCAGCGAATTCCACCGCCCGGATCTGCAGCACCTTGGAGCCGAGGCTGGCCATTTCCAGCATCTCTTCAAAGGTGATCTTGTCCAGGCGCTGAGCCACGGAGACCACGCGCGGATCGGTGGTGTAGACGCCGTCGACGTCGGTGTAGATCTGGCATTCGTCAGCCTTCAAGGCTGCTGCCAGTGCCACGCCGGTGGTATCGGAACCGCCACGACCGAGGGTGGTAATGTTGCCGTGCTCATCGACGCCCTGGAAACCGGCGACAACCACCACACGACCGGCTTTCAGATCACCGCGGATCTTCTGGTCATCAATCTGCAAGATACGCGCTTTGTTGTGCGCGCTATCCGTGAGAATCCGCACCTGGTTGCCGGTATAGGACACCGCAGGCACACCGCGCTTGATCAATGCCATGGCCAACAGGGCAATCGTCACCTGCTCACCGGTGGAAACGATCACATCCAGCTCGCGCGGAACCGGTTGATCGCCGCCACTGATTTGCTTGGCCAGATCGATCAGACGGTTGGTTTCGCCGCTCATTGCAGACAGCACAACCACCAGGTCATCGCCGGCATCGCGGAATTTTTTAACCTTGTCGGCGACCTGCTCGATTCTCTCGACAGTACCGACCGAGGTGCCTCCAAATTTCTGTACGATCAAAGCCATTTCAAAGCCGCCTCTGCCCATGAAGGGCGCCCAAATAATCACTCAAACAGCGTTCCGGCCCGCCACTAGACTGCGAGCCGGAGGCGCTGCCTTATAGACCCTGCTCTACAAACGGAACGGTCAGAGCCAGTGCCGTATCCAGAGCGCTGGCGTCGGTACCGCCGCCTTGCGCCATATCCGGACGACCACCACCCTTCCCGCCCACTGCCGCAGCGGCTTGCTTCATCAAATCACCGGCTTTGAGTTGGCCAGTCAGGTCTTTGGTTACGCCTGCAACCAGAACGACCTTTTCCTCATGGACACTGCCGAGCAGGATCACTGCGCGGCCGAGTTTGTTTTTCAGCTGATCGACCAGCGCCAGCAGCGCTTTGCCGTCCTGACCGTCCAAACGCACGGACAGCACCTTCACGCCTTTGACATCCAGAGCCGAAGCCGACAGATCGTCGCCTGCCGCGCTGGCTGCCTTGGCCTGCAACTGCTCGAGTTGCTTTTCCAGCTGACGGTTGCGCTCCAGCACAGCCGACAGCTTGTCGATCAGGTTGTCGCGGCTGCCCTTGACCAGGTTGGCCGCTTCCTTGAGTTGTTCTTCTGCCGCGTTCAAGTAGGCCAGCGCCGCAGCACCGGTGACTGCCTCGATACGACGTACACCAGACGCAACACCGCCCTCGCTGATGATTTTCAGCAGGCCGATGTCGCCGGTACGGTTGGCGTGGATACCGCCGCACAGCTCGACGGAGAAATCACCCATGCTCAGCACGCGAACGTTGTCGCCGTACTTCTCGCCGAACAACGCCATGGCGCCTTTCTGCTTGGCGGTTTCGATGTCGGTTTCTTCGGTTTCAACGGCGGAGTTCTTGCGAATCTCGGCGTTGACGATTTCTTCCAGCGCTTTCAGCTGTTCAGGCTTGATCGCTTCGAAGTGGCTGAAGTCGAAGCGCAGGCGCTGACTGTCGACCAACGAACCTTTCTGCTGAACGTGATCGCCCAGCACTTGACGCAGCGCGGCGTGCAGCAAGTGAGTGGCCGAGTGGTTCAGCGAAGTCGCGTGACGCACTTCGGCGTCGACATGAGTCTCCACCGGAGCGCCCACGATCAGGCTGCCCGAATCCAGCACGCCGTGGTGCAGGAACGCACCACCGGTCTTGGTGGTGTCGCGCACGTCGAAACGTGCAGCACCGGCTTGCAGGAAGCCGCAATCGCCAATCTGACCACCGGACTCCGCATAGAACGGCGTCTGATCGAGGACGATCACGCCCTCCTGGCCTTCGCTCAGTACGTCAACCGATTGCCCGTCTTTATAGATAGCAACGATTTTGGCGGAACCGCTGTGAGCGGTATAACCGGTGAACTCGGTATCGACATCAACCTTGACCAGGCTGTTGTAGTCCATGCCGAAGGAACTGGCGGAACGCGCACGCACGCGCTGGGCTTCCATTTCACGCTCGAAACCTGCCTCGTCGAGGGTCAGGTTGCGCTCACGGGCGATGTCGCCGGTCAGGTCCATCGGGAAACCGTAGGTGTCGTAGAGTTTGAACACCACATCGCCCGGCACCACGTCGCCTTTGAGTTCAGCCAGATCCTGTTCAAGGATTTTCAGGCCCTGTTCCAGGGTCTTGGCGAATTGCTCTTCTTCGGCTTTCAGCACGCGCTCGATGTGCGCCTGCTGGGATTTCAGTTCCGGGAACGCTTGGCCCATCTCGGCGACCAGGGCCGCAACGATCTGGTAGAAGAAGCTGCCCTTGGCGCCCAGTTTGTTGCCGTGACGGCAAGCGCGACGGATGATCCGGCGAAGTACATAGCCGCGACCTTCGTTTGACGGCAATACGCCATCAGCGATCAGGAAACCGCAGGAACGGATGTGGTCAGCCACCACTTTCAACGAAGCCTGGGCGTCGTTGGTGCAGCCGATGGCCTTGGCCGAAGCGCTCAGCAGGCTCTGGAACAGGTCGATTTCATAGTTCGAGTGAACGTGCTGCAGTACGGCACTGATCCGCTCCAGGCCCATGCCGGTGTCCACCGACGGTGCTGGCAGCGGGTGCAACACACCATCGGCGGTGCGGTTGAACTGCATGAACACGTTGTTCCAGATTTCAATGTAGCGGTCGCCGTCTTCTTCCGGCGAACCCGGTGGGCCGCCCCAGATGTCGGCGCCGTGATCGTAGAAAATCTCGGTGCAAGGTCCGCACGGGCCGGTATCGCCCATGGTCCAGAAGTTGTCGGAAGCGTACGGCGCGCCCTTGTTGTCGCCGATGCGCACCATGCGCTCGGCCGGAACGCCGATTTCCTTGGTCCAGATGTCGTACGCCTCGTCATCGCTGGCGTAGACGGTGACCCAAAGCTTTTCCTTGGGCAGGTTCAGCCATTTGTCGGACGTCAGGAAGTTCCAGGCGTAAGTGATGGCGTCACGCTTGAAGTAGTCACCGAAGCTGAAGTTGCCCAGCATTTCGAAGAAGGTGTGGTGACGGGCGGTATAACCGACGTTTTCCAGGTCGTTGTGCTTGCCGCCGGCGCGCACGCATTTCTGGCTGGATACCGCGCGGGTGTACGCGCGCTTTTCCTGGCCCAGGAAGCAGTCCTTGAACTGGTTCATCCCCGCGTTAGTGAACAGCAGGGTTGGGTCGTTGCCCGGAATCAAAGAGCTGGAGGCTACACGGGTGTGGCCTTGCTCTTCGAAGAAGCGAAGGAAGGCTTCACGGATTTCTGCGCTTTTCATTAGGTTCTTCCACGGAGGCTGCGGCCAAAGGCCTGTTCGAAACGTCAACAGACGAAGCGACGGCAAAGGGCCGCATTATATCGGCCCTGCGCGCGGGGTACAGCGTGTTTATACGATAGAAACAGTCAATTGGAGCGGTAACGCTATCACTTACGGGAAAAGTCGACGAATGTCGCGACGACCTGCTCGATTTGCGCCTGGCTGATATCCATGTGCGTGACCATGCGCAGACGTGCGGCGGCACTGAGCTTGATACCTCGCTCAGCAGCAAAAGACTTGATCACCTCGGCCTTGTCGCCCATCGATACGTAAACCATGTTGGTCTGAACCGGCTCGACTTCGTAACCTGCCGCGCGCAGGCCTTCGGCCAGCCATTGCGCATTGGCGTGATCGTCAGCCAAGCGCTGAACGTTGTGATCCAGGGCATACAGGCCTGCTGCCGCCAGAATCCCGGCCTGACGCATCCCGCCACCGACCATCTTGCGCAGGCGCCGGGCCTTGCCGACCAACTCGACCGAGCCGCACAACACCGAACCGACCGGCGCCCCCAAGCCTTTGGACAGGCAGACGGAGACGGAGTCGAAATGCTGAGCGATTTCCCGGGCGTCGACGCCGAGTTTGACCGCTGCGTTGTACAACCGCGCTCCGTCCAGATGCAGTTGCAGCCCATGCTCACGGGTAAAACGGCGAGCCCGAGCCAGATACTCCAGAGGCAGCACCTTGCCCTGCATGGTGTTTTCCAGCGCCAGCAAGCGAGTACGGGCGAAGTGGAAATCATCGGGTTTGATGGCGGCGGCGACCTGATTCAGATCCAGCGAGCCATCGGCCTGCACTTCCAGCGGTTGCGGCTGGATCGAACCGAGAACGGCTGCACCGCCTCCTTCGTACTTATAGGTATGGGCCTGCTGTCCGACGATGTATTCGTCGCCGCGCTCGCAATGGGCCATCAGGCCCAACAGATTGCTCATGGTGCCGGTCGGCACAAACAGGGCTGCGGCAAAACCGAGGCGCTGGGCCAGTTCGGCTTCAAGACGGTTGACGGTCGGATCTTCACCATAAACGTCATCCCCCGTGGCGGCAGTGGCCATCGCGTCGAGCATGCCGGCGGTGGGTTGGGTGACTGTGTCGCTGCGAAGATCGATAACGCTCATGAATCTGGCCTCGGTAAGCAGGGGAAATCCCTTTCAGAAAGAATTACTGCGGTCATGCCAATGAATATTCAACCCTGGCGCAAGGATATTGCCCACTAATACAGCGAAATACTCGATAACAATCATCCAAAAGCACCGATGCGCACGCAGGAAATATGTGTTAAAAACGCTGCGCCGCCAAACTTTACGGCGGCAAAAACGTTCTCAGGGCGGGGTGCAACTCCCCACCGGCGGTAATTGCGCGCAATGCGCATAGCCCGCGAGCGCTTGATGGCAGCACGGCTTCGGCGGTGCCTGACAGCAAGGTCAGCAGACCCGGTGTGATCCCGGGGCCGACGGTCATAGTCCGGATGAAGAGAGAACGGGATTGGCGCCAAAGGGCTGCCCGCAGACACTCACGTCGGCGCGCATACCCTTAAATCCCATTCGATTCATATGCCCTGTTTTTTACACAAACAGGAGTCAGAACATGCAACCCACCGCAATCGATAGCAAGAGCAAACACCATCAGGGCGAGCGCGTAGCGTTCATCCAGGCCTGCTGGCACAAGGATATTGTTGATCAGAGCCGTAAAGGCTTCGTCGCCGAAATGATTGCCCAGGGTTATCAGGAATCCGATATCGACTTCTTCGAAGTCGGCGGTGCGTTTGAAATGCCCCTGCACGCCAAATTGCTGGCCAAGACCGGTCGTTATGCTGGCATCGTTGCCGCAGCCCTGGTGGTCGATGGCGGGATCTATCGCCACGAGTTCGTTGCCCAGTCGGTGGTCAGCGGCCTGATGCAGGTTCAACTGGAAACCGAAGTGCCAGTATTCTCGGTGTCTTTGACCCCGCACCACTTCCATGCCGGTGAAGAACTGCATCACAAGTTCTTCTTCGAGCATTTTGTGCACAAAGGCCAGGAAGCGGCGAAGACGTGTGCCGACACGTTGAGCAAGATCCGTGCGTTGCGTCGTACTGAGCCGCGTGCGGTAGCTGTTTAAAGGCTAAATTGATCGTTCCTGCGCTCTGCGTGGGAATGCAGCCCGTGACGCTCCGCGTCACATGCAATGGCGGACGCAGAGCGTCCATTGAGGCATTCCCACGCGGGAGCGTGGGAACGATCATTGCGCGAACGTCAGGCGAGGTTTTCGTCGCTGGTCGGCACGATCAGGATGCCGGCGCGCAGCCCGTTCTTCACCTTGGGGTTCGGGAAGATGATCCGGGCGCCCTCTTCTTCGATGATCCAACGGGTGTTGGCGATGTCTTCGGCCAACAGGTAACCCACTTCCAGTTCCGAAAAATTCTCGATATCCGCTGGCAGGTTAAGCCGGAAGCTGTCGCTGTGCTTGATGATTTCCCGTGCCACGCTGAACAGCTGCAAACCGTCCAGCACCTGCGCCGCCAAATCAGGCTCGGTGCCTTCGATGATCTGTTTGAGACGGGTTTCCAGCCGGGAGACGTTCACCCCGTCGTTCTGCCCGAACGGCCGAGCCTTGCCCAGTTCAAGGGTGAAGGACTCGGCACCGAGTTTGTCGTAGGTATAGGAGCTGAAGACGATGGACGGCTTGTTCTGCAACAGCACCGCTTCCATGCCGGCGGCACGCAGCCGGGCCAGTTCCTGGCGCGAATGCTGGCGATCTTCCTTCCACGGATACAAGGCGAACTGCTCGATTTTCGAACCGCGAATCGCAGTGTGCAGGTCGTAGTGCAGACGCTGGCGATCCGGCAGGCTGAAGAAACTTGCCGCCAGCCGTTCGAGCTCACAGGCGCGCAGCGCTTCGGAGCCGCTGCTTTGTTCGTGACGACCGTTGAACAGTCGATTGACGTCCTGCTCGACGAAACGCTCGCCCTTGCGAATCGCTTCCGGGTTGCCGAACAGGAACAGAATTCTTGCACGCGGCTTGAGGTCGCCGCGGGCAATGTCGTGCAACAGGCGATCGAGCAACTCGATCGGCGCTGTTTCGTTGCCATGGATCCCCGCCGACAGCAGCAGGTCCAGGCCGTTGTCGCGAGCTTCAGGGGGCCGGACTTCCAGCGCCCCTTCGCTCAGCCAGCGCATGCGCACGCCTTCGACAGTCAGTTGAGTCTTCTCCGCCGGTTCGCGGCCGGCGAGGGTCAGTTCAAGCAGTTTGCCGAGGGCGAGCATAGAGCTGTTTCCTTAGTGGTCGTGATTGCAATCCGGGCCGTGAACATGATCCTCGTCGTCGCCAGGTTCAGCCGGTTCCATTTCCAGTTGCAGACTTACCAGATTAGTCGCCAATGGGCGCAGCAGCAGGTTCGCGTATTCGGCGTCACCTTCTTCGACGTCCACGCCGATCAGCAATTGGCCGCGGCCGTCTTGCTGGATCCACAGCTCTTTGCCTTGCCACAGGACCGCAACGCGGGTGCAGGAAGTTTCCAGTTGCGTGCCGTCGGTGTCTTCAAGGATCAGCTGCAGGGTATCGCTCATGTGTTTTCGCTCTCGTTTGAGATGAAGCGGCGCGCCGTCATGCGCGGCAGCGCGCCGTCGATCAATTGATCTGGAATGGATAAACCGCGCCCAGTTTAAGGATTTGCGTCAGTTCATCCAGTGCCGTCCGGCACTCAAGCAGCAATTGCGGGTCCGCCAGATCGTTTTCGGTCATGCGGTCGCGGTAGTGCTTCTCGACCCATTCGGTCAGAGTGCCGTACAACGGTGCCGTCATGATAACGCCTGGATTGACCGCCGCCAGTTCGGTTTCGTTGAGCGCGACACGCAACCTCAGGCAAGCAGGGCCGCCACCGTTCTGCATGCTTTGCTTGAGATCGAAGACTTTTACTTCGCGGATCAGGCCGCCGGAGCTGGTCAAACCCTGCAAGTACTGCCAGACGCGCTCATTGCCACGGCATTCTTCCGGCACGATCAACAGCATCGAGCCGTCAGGTCGCGACAGCAGTTGGCTATTGAACAGGTAGGACCGAACGGCGTCTTCCACGCTTACCGCGGAACGCGGAACACACACGGACTGAAATTTCCCACCGACTTTGGCGAGTTTGCTCTGCAATTCGGCGAGCATCTTGTCCGTCTCGAGGAAAGCGTCCTCGTGATAGAACAGCACTTCGCCGTTGCCTACGGCGATCACGTCGTTGTGGAACACGCCCTGGTCGATCACCGATGGATTCTGCTGGGCATACACCACGCCGTCATCGCTCAAGCCATGCAAGCGGGCCACGGCCTGGGACGCTTCGAGCGTCTGGCGTGCCGGGTATTTCTGCGGTGCCGGGTAGCGGGTATCGAACGCACTGCGGCCGAACACGAAGAACTCGACGCCGGCTTCGCCGTACTCGCGGCAGAAACGCGTGTGGTTGGCCGCGCCTTCGTCACCGAACTGCGCCACGGCCGGCAACGCGGCGTGATGAGCGAAGTGGTTCTGGTCGGCGAACATCGCACCCAGCACGCGGCTGGTGGTCGGGTGTTCGATGCTGCGGTGATATTTGCAGTTGAGGTTGGCGGCGGTGAAATGCACACGACCGTCAGCCGTGTCGGCGCTCGGGCTGACGGTGGCGGCGTTGGCTACCCACATGCTCGACGCCGAGCAACTGGCGACCAGCAATGGCATGGCTTCCTTCGCAGCACGCTCAATGACCTGGGCGTCGGTACCGGCAAAACCCAGGCGACGCAATGCCGCCACGTCCGGGCGCTCTTGTGGCGCCAGCACGCCCTGCTGGAAACCCATTTCCATCAGCGCTTTCATCTTCGCCAGGCCTTGCAGCGCGGCTTCCTTGGGATTGGAAGACTGCTGGCTGTTGCTCTGGGACGCGACGTTGCCGTAGGACAGGCCGCCGTAGTTATGGGTCGGCCCCACTAGACCGTCAAAATTGACTTCATAGGATTTCATCAGCGAGGCTCCACGAGAATCTGTTGTTATGGCTTCAGTACATTCTTTGAGACCGAGGTGTGGCCATCGCTGGCAAGCCAGCTCCCACAGTGACTGCGTCGTACACAAGATGTGTGAACGCCACCGACTTGTGGGAGCGGGCTTGCCCGCGATTGGGCGTTACACCATCTTCACGCCAGGCGTGAGAGCGGCAGGCAACACCAGGCTCGGGGTTTCCAGCGAGGCCACCGGGTACGCGCAGTAATCCGCCGCGTAATAGGCGCTGGCGCGGTGGTTGCCCGAGGCGCCGACGCCGCCGAATGGCGCGCTGCTCGCGGCGCCGGTCAGTTGCTTGTTCCAGTTGACGATACCGGCGCGGCTTTCCAGCCAGAACTGCTGGTAACGCGCTTCGGAGTCCGACAACAGGCCGGCGGCCAGACCGTAGGCGGTGTCGTTGGCTTCAGCGATCGCCGCTTCAAAATCAGCGTAGCGGATCACTTGCAGCAACGGGCCAAACAGCTCTTCGTCAGGACGATCGGCCACAGCGCTCACATCGAGGATGCCGGGGGTCAACAACGCCGACTGCGCCTGTGGCTGAGTCATTTCCAACAGTGCCACGGCGCCATTGGCCAGCAGATGTTCTTGTGCATCCATCAACGCTTTCGCGGCAGCGAGGGAAACCACCGAGCCCATGAATGGCGCCGGTTGCTGATCGAATGCGCCGACTTCAATCGTCGAACTGACGGCCACCAGGCGCGCCAGCAACGAGTCGCCCCATGCGCCTTGCGGCACCAGCAAGCGGCGCGCGCAGGTGCAGCGTTGACCGGCGGAAATGAAAGCCGATTGAATGATGGTGTACACCGCAGCATCGAGGTCGGCGACCTGATCAACCACCAGCGGGTTGTTGCCGCCCATTTCCAGCGCAAGAATCTTGTCCGGACGACCGGCGAATTGCTGATGCAGGTGATTGCCGGTGCGGCTGGAACCGGTGAAGAACAGCCCGTCGATGCCCGGGTTCGCCGCCAGGGCGATACCGGTTTCGCGTGCGCCTTGCAGCAGGTTCAACACGCCGGCCGGCAAACCGGCCTCGATCCAGCATTTGACCGTCAGTTCGGCGACTTTAGGGGTCAGTTCGCTTGGCTTGAACAGCACTGTGTTACCGGCCAGCAGCGCCGGCACGATGTGACCATTGGGCAAGTGCCCAGGGAAGTTGTAAGGACCGAACACCGCCACCACGCCGTGTGGCTTGTGACGCAGTACAGCGGTGGCATCGCCCAGCGGGCCGCTCTTTTCGCCAGTGCGCTCGCGATAGCTCTGCACCGAGATCGCGATCTTGTTGACCATGCTGGTGACTTCGGTCGCGGCTTCCCACAGCGGTTTGCCGGTTTCTTCACCGATGGTGCGCGCGAGTTCGTCGGCGTTGTTTTTCAACGCAGCGGCGAAGGCTTCCAGTACCGAAATACGCTCTTGCAGCGAGCGACGCGCCCAATCCGGAAACGCCTGCCGTGCGGCTTGCACGGCCGATTCCACTTGATCAACGGTGGCGCCGCTGCCGGACCACAGCACTTGCTGGGTCACCGGGTTGAGCGACTCAAAGGTTTCACCCTGGCCTGCCAGCCATTCACCTGCGATGTATAGCGACTTCATTGTTTCGACTCCCGGGCAGCGGACAACGCCACGGCGCGCACTTGATCGCCTGCGTTGAGTTGAAGACGTTTGGCGGTCTGCGGATCGACCACCAGCGTACCGGCGGCCAGACGTGCCGGCGCGGCCGTGATCCGACAGTCTTCGCGTTTGCGGTTGTGAATGATGAACGGCGTGGCGTCGTCACCCGGCGTGCCGATGGCCAGCACCAGCGCCTGGCTGTCGCGCACGGCGCGGATCTTTCCGGTTTCGCATTCGATGGCCGGGCCGGCGTCGAAGATGTCGACGTAGCCCTGGTAGCTGAAACCTTCGCTCTTGAGCATCGACAATGCAGGCTCGGTGTCGGGGTGAACCTGACCGATCACGTTGCGCGCATCCGGCGACAGGAAGCAGGTGTACAGCGGGAACTTCGGCATCAGTTCGGCGATGAACGCTTTGTTGCCCACGCCGGTCAGGTAATCCGCCTGGCTGAACTCCATTTTGAAGAAGTGTCGACCCAGGCTTTCCCAGAACGGCGAACGCCCGGCTTCATCGGAAACGCCACGCATCTCGGCGATGATCTTGTTGCCGAACAGTTGCGGGAATTCGGCGATGAACAGCATCCGCGCCTTGGACAGCATGCGACCGTTGAGGCCACTGCGGTAATCGGCGTGCAGGAACAGCGAGCACAGCTCGGAGTTACCCGTCAGGTCGTTGGCCAGGAACAACGTCGGGATCTCACGATAGATGTTCAGCTCTTGCGAGGCGCTCACCGTCAGGCCGACGCGGAAGTTGTACCACGGCTCGCGCAGACCGACGGCACCGGCGATGGCGGAAATACCCACCACGCGGCCGTCGTCGTCTTCGAGCACGAACAGGTAGTCCGCATCGCCCCGCCCTGCTTCGCCGCGGAACGTCTTTTCGGCCCAGCCGACACGATGGGCCAGACGTTCTTCGTTGGCCGGCAAAGTGGTCAGGCCGGTGCCAGTGCTGCGGGCCAGGTCGATCAGAGCGGGTAAATCGCTGCTGCGTACGGGACGAACGATCATGCTATCTCCTCAAACGGGCCGCTTGCGCCACCCGTGAAACTTCGCTGCTTTTCTTGCAAGCATTCAGGCCAGGCAGGCGTTAAACCGCCACCAGGCGCACGCTCGCACCTTCGCCGACGCCCAGGGCTTCGGCCGCTTCCAGATCCAGGGTCACGGGTTTGCCCGGCGCGTAGTCGAGCTCGAGCATCACGGCGCGGTAATCCTGCAACTGGGCATTGGCCACCAGGTACTGACGACCGACACCTTTGACCGGCTCGCCGATTTTCACCGGCACGACGCGGCTCTGGGCGATCGAACGGATCCCCGAGACGCGGGCATGCAGGGTCGGGCCGCCGTCGAAAATGTCGATGTAGTGATCGGTCTCGAAGCCTTCGCGCATCAGGATGTCGAAGGTGATCTGCGCCCGTGGGTGCACCTGGCCCATCGCTTCTTGCGCGGAGTCCGGCAGCAGCGGCACATAGATCGGGTAATGCGGCATCAGTTCGGCGAGGAACGTACGGCTCTTCAAGCCGCACAAGCGCTCGGCCTCAGCGTAGTTGAGGTCGAAGAAGTTGCGACCGATGGCGTCCCAGAATGGCGAGTCGCCGTTTTCATCGCTGTAACCGACGATTTCGGTTACCACTGAATCGGCAAAACGCTCCGGGTGACTGGCGACAAACAGCAAGCGGCCACGGGAATTGAGCTCGGCCCAAGGCGAACCCACCAGTTCACGCTGCACGTAGAAACTGGTCAGCAAGCTATTGCCGGTCAGGTCGTGGCACTGCGAGAGCACATGGATCTTGTTGTGGATCTTCAGCTCGCGAGAGGCGTGTACGAACGTTTCGTTGCGGAAGCTGTAGAACGGCTCGGAATAACCGGCCGAAGCCACGATGGCCGAGCAGCCGACCAGTTTTGCGGTGGCACTGTCTTCGAGAACGAAGAAATAGCTTTCTTCACCGTTGAAGCTCACTTCGGCAGCGAACGAGGCTTCGCTCGCGGCGATCTTGTCGCTCAGGCGTTCAACGTCATCCGGCAAGGAAGTGACACCAATCGGGCTGTCCGCAGCCAGACGCTGTACCTCGCCCAGATCAGCCATTTGCGCGGGGCGCATCACCAGCATGGTGTCACTCCTTTTCTCTTAAGATATCTATAGAAAACATGCCCGAATCCTGTGGGAGCGGGCTTGCCCGCGATGGCGTCCTGTCAGATAACAATGAAGTCGGCTGCCAGGCCCTCATCGCGGGCAAGCCCGCTCCCACAGGGAATGTGCCCGGCATATAAAATTGGGTTCGACGCCTGAATCGTCAGGCGTCGAAGGGTCTATCAGGCTTGCGTCAGTTTTGCCGCGGCACGTTCGAAGCGGTCCAGGCCGGCATCGATGTCGGCGTCTTCGACCACCAGGCTCGGGGCGAAACGCACCACGTCCGGGCCGGCTTGCAGGACCATCAGGCCTTCTTGTTCAGCGGCGTTGAAAATGTCCTTGGCCTTGCCTTTCCAGGCATCGCTCAGCACGCAACCGATCAACAGGCCCATGCCGCGGACCTTGGTGAACAGGCCGTACTTTTCGCCGATCTGTTCAAGGCGTGCCTTGAACTTGTCGTGCTTGGCCTTGACGCCGGCCAGCACTTGCGGGGTGTTGATCACGTCGATCACCGCTTCCGCGACAGCGCAAGCCAGCGGGTTACCGCCGTAAGTGGTGCCGTGGGTGCCGACAACCAAGTGTTTGGCCAGGTCTTCGGTGGTCAGCATGGCCGCGATCGGGAACCCGCCGCCCAGGCTCTTGGCGCTGGTGAGGATGTCCGGAATCACGCCGTAATGCTGGTAGGCGAACAGGTGGCCAGTACGGCCCATGCCGGTTTGCACTTCGTCAAAGATCAGCAGCGCGTTGTGCGCGGTGCAAAGGTCGCGGGCACCTTGCAGGTATTCGAGTTCGGCCGGGATCACACCGCTTTCGCCCTGGATCGGCTCCAGCACTACCGCGCAAGTCTTGTCGGAAATGGCGGCTTTGAGCGCGGCCAAATCGTTGTACGGCACATGGGTGATACCGGTGATTTTCGGACCGAAACCGTCGGAGTACTTCGACTGGCCACCGACGTTAACGGTGAACAGGGTACGGCCGTGGAAGCTGTTGAGCGCGGCGATGATTTCGTACTTCTCGCTGCCGAAACGGTCGAAACCGACACGACGGGCCAGCTTGAAGGCGGCCTCGTTGGCTTCGGCGCCGGAGTTGCAGAAGAAAGCACGCTCGGCAAATGTGGCGTTGACCAACTTATGGGCCAGGCGCAGGGCCGGCTCATTGGTGAACACGTTGGACACGTGCCACAGCTTGTTCGCCTGCTCGGTCAAGGCACCGACCAGCGCCGGGTGCGCATGGCCCAATACGTTCACGGCAATCCCGCCGGCGAAGTCGATCAGCTCGCGACCGGACTGGTCCCAAACGCGGGAACCGGCGCCACGCACAGGAATGAATGCGGCAGGCGCATAGTTGGGAACCATTACCTGATCGAAATCGGCGCGTTGTACCGCAGCGTGCTCAACGGACATCGGAGTCTCCTGAAGAGAAAACACTCGCCTGAAACTGGCGAGCTTGGTGAGGATTGTAAGGACAGTTTTCAGCCCGGCCTTGCCGCCAAGCGACAACTTCTTATAGCGCAAACCCCGGATTTTCCCGGGTTTACGGCAATGCGACATATAGGGTCGCAAAGGCGCAGTTTAAACTGCTGGCGCCGATTTGCGGCAGGATTGGCGAGAGATGAATGCCTGCGCAATAAATATGTACCGCACCGGAAACGATGCAGCCTGTTTCCCTTGACGCTCTTTGAGCGCTAATGGACCTGCAAGATGCAATTACCCGACGAGCAAACGCGGACAGCCTCTGCTGACGCAACGTATATCGCCCACACCGACACTCACTGCCCGCCTCTCACCCATACGATTCCCCACTGGCTCGGGAACGCATCATCGGCCAGACGCCTGGCGCTGAAGAGCGCACGCCCGATACTGACGAGTGGTTTGCGCGCGGCGCCGGCTGCGCAACACGCTGAACTCGGACGGCTGAATGCCGCGCACTGGACCGCACAAAACCGAGTCGACCGCACACTGGAAAACCTGCAGGACGCCTACGCTTTTGCTGAACCACTGCTCAAAAACGCTCTGAAAGCACGATTCGGACTGGACGTGGACGTCAAAGGCACGTTCTTGCGCCTGTACATTCCCGCGACCATTCCCTGGTTTCCGATCAAGTCAGGCGCCGCTCGCACCTGGACCGTGTCGCTGTTGAATGCGGCACTGCATAACTTTGAAGAACAGGAAACCCACAAGGATGCCTACGAGCCCGACTCGACGTTCATCACTGAGCCGTCCTCGACCGGGCAGTTCGATACCTTGCCCGCGCTCAAGCAGACGATCACGGTGCAGGCCTTTACCCGGTTATGTCGTGAACTGGACATCGGCGGCCAATACCGCACCTACCTGGAGGATAATCTCGGGATTTCCAACCCGCTGGCGGCGACTGTGCTGCGCTCCAGGGTCGAGGCCAGCCAGAAAGCCGCATTGAAGGCCGCGCTGCATCTGGCTCGCATGAACGGCGACATTCAGGACGACTTCTTTCAACTGATCCAGGCGCTGGCTGAAGGCAATCAAGGTATCAAACTTGGAAACGAGCCCCTGCTGTGCCACGACTTGACGATCATGTCCGCCAGGCTGACCGGCATCGTCGTGTTTGCACCTAACCTTGAACGCGCACGCAATGTCGCACGGGTCGTGGCCTACATCCCCGATGACCCGGAGCACCCGATCAAGGAGTACACCTCGACGGCCGAGCTGATGCAAACCCTCACTCGCCAACTGCGCACCCCGGATTACCAACAATTTTTCAGTCGTTTTGTCGCTCACGAAGACCGCGGGCATTTCTTTGGCAACCTGGCCGATCGCCTGAGCCATGTCACCTGGCATCAACGCCACTACGGTGAAGCGCTGCCATCATGGCGTGAAACGCCGACAGAGCGGCCCAATCTGCAATTTTCTGTCACGCCGATCCATCGCGGCCCATGGCCCCATCTCTACCGCGCGCAGTTGAACAAAATTCTCAACGACGCCCGGGTCATCGCGGTGTCTACCGCAATGGCAGACCAAAAGGCTCGCTGGGCACTCTGGGACTCCTTTACCGGCGTGCTGTCCGCCATTGTGCAGCTCGCCGCTTTCGTCGCCCTGCCTTTTGTGCCGTTTGTGGGCGAATTGATGCTGGCTTACATGGCTTATCAATTGGTCAACGATGCCTTTGAAGGGATTATCGACTGGGCGCAAGGGCAGACCATCGAAGCCTTCGAGCACCTGATGACAGTGGTTGAGACATTGATCCAGTTGGGGGCCTTCGCCGCAGGTGGGGTCGTTGCCGCAGGCGAGTTTCGCAAGGCTCTGCCCGCAGAGGTCATCGCCTTCATTGACCGGTTCAAACCGGTGCAGGCAGCCAATGGAAAGACCCTTTACTGGAAACCCGACCTGAGCCCTTATGAACAGGCCGCGCCGCTGCCCCGGCAATCGGTTCCCGACACGTCAGGCCTGCATCAACACAACGGCAAAACCATCGCCCGCATCGAGGGCAAACGCTTCGCCGTCAGACAGGAGCCAACCGGCGACTACCGTATCGAGCATCCCAGCCGCCCCGATGCCTACAGCCCCGCGCTCAAGCACAACGGCAGCGGCGCCTGGCAGACAGAACTCGACCGACCACTGGAGTGGGACAAAAACACCCTATTGCAGCGCTTGGGTCACCTGAGCGAAAAGCTGTCTCCCGCCGAACGCGAACGCGCACTCAAGGCCAGCGGTTTACATGAGAACACCCTGCGCAGAATGCATGTCGAGCACGAACCCATTCCGTCCTTACTGGCCGATACCCTCAAGCGCCTCAACCTCGATAAAGACCTGCAAACGTTTATCGACCGCCTCAACAGCGGGCGTCACGAACAGTATTCAAAGGCTGATTCCCAAACCCAACTGCAATTGCTCACCGAGCATTTCCTGTGGCCCGACAGCATAGGCATCAGCCTGCTTGATGCCCGGGGCAACATCGTCTGGGAAACCACAACGGCGGCACACTCAGGCATTGAGGTTCAGGAAGGTCGCTTGATCGAGGGTGACGTGCTCAAAAGCGTGCTTGCCCAGCTGAATGAAAGCGAGCAAAAAACCCTTCTGGAAGAACATCGACATGCGCCCTCTCTCTCGCTTGACGCACGCGCCACTTCATTGAGACAGAAACTCGCCCAGACCGCCGCCCGACAACGAGCATCACTGTTCGACAGTCGATACCGCGCTCTTGAACGCCCCCAGAATGCCTTGGTTCAAAAACTGATCGACACCACCACGGGGCTGCCGCTGAGCGTGGCGAGCGAATTGATCGATAGCGCCACGAGCCCCGAACTGCAACTGCTGCAAACCGGCGAAGTACCCAAACGCCTCAAGGACCTTGCCCGCTGGGCGATGCAAGAAGTACGGCTGACGCGAGCCTACGAAGGACTTGATCTGCCATCGCTTGATAATCCGGACACCGATCTGCTGCGCCTCCATTCACTTGAGCGCCTGCCAGGCTGGACATCCGAAATCCGTATAGACATTCAGGACTACGCCTATAACGGCCGCACCCGCACCCGCATTGGCAAACAGGACGCCGCCATCCGCAAAGTGCTGGTACGGCGCGAAGATGGTCGATACGAAGCCTACGACGACGAGGGCTTGAGCCTGAGCGGCGCAACAGAACTGAGTCGGGCCATTCTTCATGCCCTGCCCGACGCGGAGCGAAACGCACTGAAGATCAACATCCATCAAGGCGAAAAACTTGAACACGCGCTGCGCGAACATTCGCTGGAGCGCGGCGAATTACGCAACATTCTGGAGGACAATCCAATACTCAAACCGGCCTATGACCCGGCGACCATGCGCCTGCTTGGAGGCGCCGACGGCTACGATCAACTCCCGTCAGGCCAGCCGGATCTGGTACGCAGGGTTCGCCAACTCTGGCCGGCACTCAACCCGCAAGAAGTGCTGGAAGTCATCGATTACCTGCACACCCGCCCCGCCGGTGCTCATGCGGAACTCGCCCGCCTGCAAGGTGAGTACGGGCAACTGAACAATGATTTGCAGGACTGGGTCAATCAGGCGCCCCACCTCGACCCTCAAACCGGTAACAGGTTGAGCGTCGCGCAGCTGGCGGAAAACCGGGAGAACCGTGCCGCGTTCAGGTATGAGCTGCAGAGAGGCTGGCGACGGCAGATCACTGCCAGCATTACCGACGACCCTGCCGACGTCGAATATCTGTTGAGTTTCGTCAAGCCGATCGTGGGAGAACTGCCGACCATCAGCGCAGATTTCAGCCGCATTTCAACGCTATCGATGACCAACAGCGGCGCGCCGCAAGGCATCATGGGTTTCCTCCAACACTTCACCGGGCTTGCCCGCCTCGAACTCAGAAACGTTGCCCTGGGCGAACTCCCGCCAGCGCTGTCCAGCATGCCCAGGCTCAATCAACTACTGCTGAGCGACTGCGGCATCGTACTGACGCCGGATACACAAGCGACACTTTCTTCCCTCAGCAACCTGGTGACACTGGATCTCTACGGCAACCCTCTGGGTCTTGCCCCCCGATTGCAGGGGATGTCTGAACTCAACTACATCGATCTTTCCAATACGGGTATCAGCAACGTTCCGGAAGGTTTGCTGGGGCATCAGTCACTGCGTACTGCAATCCTCAATGACAACCAGATAACCGATCTTGACCCGGACTTTTTCAATCTCCCCTCGCGCATCAGCAAGGGCATGGACTTTGGCAATAATCCACTCACATTGGCGATTCGCGAACAGATCAAGAGCTATTTCCAACGGACCCTCCAGGACTTCGGTGTCATGGCCGCCCCGGCTGATATCGATCGAGTCCAAGTTTTATACCCACTTCTGGACAGGGAGGAAGCCAGCGATTTCATCTACCTGCAACCCGGCAACCTGGAGGCCGGCCGCACTGAACTGACGCGCCTGGAAACCGAGTACACCACGTTGCGCAACGATCTGGCCGCATGGACCTCAGACCTGCCCGCCGTGCATCCGCAAACAGGTCAGCCTTTTACCAACGCACAGCTCACAGAAGAACACTTGGCCCGCGACGCGTTCAAGGAAACCGTAGAGCAGTGCTGGCGTCGTGAATCCGATATGGAAGGCGTGAATGCGGCAGGTGAACCGCACTATGAGCTGTACACCGACGAGGTCATCAATGGCGACCTGCCCCAACTGAGCGCGCAATTCAAACACGTCTCACGCCTGCAAATGGACGGCGAAAACAAAGCGACATCGCGTCCCGAGGGCTTTTTACGCTGCTTCCCCAACTTGCAGAACCTGACCATCAGCGACTTTGCCCTGAGCACGGTTCCCAGCCCTGTATTCAATATGAGCGAGCTGAAGACACTGGTGCTGACCGATTGCCTGATCACGCTGACCTCGCAAACACAGGCGGCACTGGCGGGCATGGAGAACATCGAACATCTGGTTCTGGGCGGCAACCCACTGGGCCTACCTGCCGACATCAGTCAAATGCCGAGACTGAAGACCCTGATGCTGTATGACACAGGTATCAGCGAGATTCCGCCGGGCCTGCTGACTCGTACAACGTTGCAAGTGGCGAACCTTACTGACAACGCGATCAGTGAAATCCCCAGCGACATTCTCGAACTGCCTGTGGGGGTCGCCAGGAAAATCAAGCTCGGCGGGAACCCCTTCTCCGAAGAAAGCCTGCAACGATTCATCGCGTACTATCGACGAACCGGCGAGTCTTTTGGCATTGATGGAGTCGTCGACCGCGCCGAAATAGAGACGTCCTCTTCTGGCGAGAGTGAGGTCGAGGAGTGACAGCGCGATCGCGCCCGGACAAATCGCCCAGGCATCGATGTGAACGTGTCACCCGCGCTCTGAAGGCACCGACGACAATTCGAACGGACTGCTGCTGCGCCGCTGGTTGCGATCTTCCCGCGGCGTGGCGCCAAAGAAGTTGCGGTAGGCGCTGGAGAAATGCGGGCCGGAGGAGAAGCCGCACGACAGGCCGATCTGGATGATCGACTTGCTGGTTTGCATCAACATTTGCCGGGCCTTGTTCAGGCGCAGTTCCAGGTAATACTGGCTTGGTACGCGATTGAGGTATTGCTTGAAAATCCGCTCCAACTGCCGACGGGACACGCACACGTGCTGGGCGATTTCGTCGGTGGTCAGCGGCTCTTCGATGTTGGCTTCCATCAGCAACACTGCCTGGGTGAGCTTCGGATGGCTGGAGCCGAGGCGGTTTTGCAACGGAATGCGCTGGCGTTCTCCACCCTCGCGAATGCGTTCGACCACCAGTTCTTCCGACACCGCACCGGCCAGTTCAGCACCGTGGTCACGGGCCAGCACCGCCAGCAGCAGATCAAGCACCGACATGCCGCCACACGCGGTCAGGCGATCGCGATCCCAGTCAAACAAATGACTGGTGGCGATGACCTTCGGGAAACGCTCGGCAAAATCGTCTTGCCAGCGCCAGTGCACGGCGGCGCGGTAACCATCGAGCAAACCCAGTTGCGCCAACGGATAAACACCGGCCGAGAGACCGCCAATCACGCAACCGGCACGCACCAGTTGCTTGAGCGCGCTGCTGAGCGCCGGCGCCAGGGTAGTCGGCGGCTCGTCAGCGAGCAGGAACAATTTCTGAAAGTTTTCGAGCTTGCCGGTCCAGGCTTCGCCGGGCAATTGCCATTGGCCTTCGGCCGGCGGTTCGGCTTGCAGGAACGACAACTCGTAGACGACGTCCGGATGCACACGCTGAGCAACACGCAAGGCCTCCTCAGCCAGCGCAAGCGTCAGGGCTTTAGTGCTGGGCCAAATCAGGAAACCAATTCGATGGGCAGTCATGGTGGGCGATCCGAAACGAAGAACAGTGATGAAGGCATGGGCCAATGCTAGCCCGTAAATGAACGCAAATCTCGAAACCGACACAGATCAAACTGTGGGAGCTGGCTTGCCAGCGATGACGGTGTGTCTGTGCCAGAGATGCAAACTGACTCACCGCTATCGCTGGCAAGCCAGCTTCCACTGAGTCGAGGCCAGCCTTGGATCGCGAAGCATGCACTATCGCGGTGCACAACGGCAGTCCCGATTACTTCAGGCTGCCCGACAGGAACTGCTGCAGACGTTCGGATTGCGGGTTCACCAGCACTTCGCGCGGGTTGCCACTTTCTTCAACCACACCTTTGTGCAGGAACACCAACTGGTTCGACACTTCACGGGCAAAGCCCATTTCGTGGGTCACCACGACCATGGTCCGGCCTTCCTGGGCCAGGGCCTGCATGACCTTCAACACATCGCCCACCAGTTCCGGGTCGAGCGCCGAAGTCGGCTCGTCGAACAGCATCACTTCCGGTTCCATCGCCAGCGCACGGGCAATCGCCACGCGTTGCTGCTCGCCGCCGGACATGTGGCCCGGGTAAGCGTCTTTACGATGGGCCACGCCGACCTTGTTCAGGTAATGCTCGGCTTTTTCCCGGGCCTCGGCTTTCGACACGCCGAGTACATGCACCGGCGCTTCCATGATGTTTTCCAGTGCGGTCATGTGCGACCACAGGTTGAAATGCTGGAACACCATCGACAGGCGCGAACGCATGCGTTGCAGCTGTTTCGGGTCGGCGGCTTTCAACGCGCCGTCCTTGTTCGCCACCAGCTTCAACTCTTCGTTGTTAAGCAGGATCTTGCCCGCGTGCGGCTGCTCCAGCAGGTTGATGCAACGCAGGAAGGTACTTTTGCCGGAGCCACTGGAGCCGATGATGCTGATCACATCGCCAGCCGCCGCCTTCAGGGACACGCCCTTGAGCACTTCGTGACTGCCATAGCGTTTATGCAGGTCTTGGACTTCAAGTTTGTACATGCGGTCGGTTCTCACAAAAACAGTCAGTCGTTGAGCAAGCGCCCGTGACGCAGCGCTTCGCGCCCCGCCACCTTGGCCAGCCAGAAACCGGGTTGGGCATAACGCAGCCGCTCAATGGCAAACAGCACCCCGGACGTACCAGCACACACCGTGCTGACCCGATCCGCCAGCGGATCGATCACTTCAAAAATTTCATCACCCGCCTCAACCCATTCACCGGGTTGACGCAGAAAACTCACCACACCGGGGTGCGGTGCGAACAACAATTCGGTGCCTTCAAACGGCAGGCCTTCGCAAGCCTCCTGCGCAGGTTTCGGCCAGTCGCCGCTGATCAGCCCTTGCTCGGCGAGGAACGCCAGAATGCCTTCGGCGTACGCCTCGGTTTCGACGCGACCGGTATCCGCCTGACCACCCAGTTCAAGGGTAGTCGCCAGGCACGCCAGAGGAATCTGCGCATCCGGGAACAACCGCGACAGTCGCAGCCACGGCAGCGAACAGGCTTCGTCGAAGGAGCTGCCACCGGAATCTTCAGCCAGCAGCCCCACCCGCACGTTCAAATGCGCAGCCAGCGAACGCCACTGCGGCCAATGCTGCGGCAAGGCGTACATGTGCAACGCCGCGTCGGTATCGCAATGCAGGTCCAGCACCACATCCGCGGTGCACGCATGACTGAGCAAGATGCGCTGCATGCCCTGCAACTGGCTGCTGGCCGGTGGCAGCGCGGCCAGATGATCAGCCATCGCCTGGCGGATCAAACGGATGTTGGCGTGCGGATCATCACCGAGATGGCCATCGAGTTGTGCGGCGACAGGCGCGCTCAACTCGACGAAATCGCGATTGAAGTTCTTGCCGCTGCCCGCTTCGAAACGTCCTTGATGATTGCCTTGCAGCAACTGACCGAGGCCCAGTGGATTGGCCACCGGCACCAGTTCGATCACGCCGTTCAACAGGCCCTGGGCTTCGAGTTCGGCCAGGCGCTGTTTCAGCGCCCAGGCGGTGCGCATCCCCGGCAGTTCATCGGCGTGGAGGCTGGCCTGGATGTAGGCCTTGCGCTCGCCATTGCCGAAGCGGAACACCGAAATCTGGCGCTCGCTGCCCAAATGGCTCCACGGCAGTGAATGGTCGATGCGTTCCATATCAGTGCTTCCGCGGGGCCAGGTAGCCCAGCCAGCGGCGCTCGGCCAGTTTGAACAGTTTCACCAGGATGAAGGTCAGGCACAGGTAGAACACGCCGGCCGTGATGTACGCCTCGAACGGCAGGTAGAACTGGGCGTTGACCGTGCGCGCGGCACCGGTGATGTCGATCAGGGTCACGATGGAGGCCAGACTGGTGGTCTGCAGCATCATGATCACTTCGTTGCTGTACTGCGGCAGCGCCCGGCGCAAGGCCGACGGCAGCAGGATGCGCTTGTACATCTTGAACCGCGACATGCCCATGGCCTTGGCCGCTTCGATCTCGCCGTTCGGCGTGGCGCGCAAGCTGCCGGCGATGATTTCCGCGGTGTAGGCGCTGGTGTTGATGGCGAACGCCAGACACGCACAGAACGTTGCGCTCGATAGCCATGGCCAGAGGAAGCTTTCGCGTACCGCTTCGAACTGCGCCAGACCGTAGTAGATCAGGAACAGCTGCACCAGCATCGGCGTGCCGCGAATCACGTAGGTGTAGAGCCAGGCTGTCATGTTGACGACCGGGTTCTTCGAGACGCGCATCAGGCCCAGCGGCAACGCACACAGCAGGCCGAAGAACAGCGACAGCGCGAGCAGTTTGAGGGTGGTCACCAGGCCACCGAAGTACAGCGGCAAGGCCTCCCAAATGACGTTGTAGTCGAAGATCATAGCTCAGCCGCCCTTACGCCTACCGAGTAGCGCTTCTCGAGGTGACGCAATGCCAGCAACGAAACACTGGTGATCACCAGGTACATCGCCGCCACTGCGAGGAAGAAGGTGAAAGGTTCGCGGGTGGCGTCTGCCGCCTGCTTGGCCTTGAACATCATGTCTTGCAGACCCACCACGGAAATCAGTGCGGTGGCCTTGGTCAGTACCAGCCAGTTGTTGGTGAAGCCTGGAATCGCCAGGCGAATCATCTGAGGCACCAACACCCGGAAGAACACCTGAAAACTGCTCATGCCATAAGCCATGCCCGCTTCAGCCTGCCCCTTGGGGATCGCCATGAACGCACCGCGGAACGTTTCCGACAGGTACGCGCCGAAGATGAAACCCAGGGTGCCGATACCGGCGGCCAACGGGTTCAGGTCGATGTAGTCGTCGTATCCGAGCATTGGCGCGACGCGGTTGAGCAAATCCTGACCGCCGTAGAAAATCAGCAGGATCAACACCAGGTCGGGAATGCCGCGAATCACGGTGGAGTACAGATCGCCCAGCCAGGCCAGCCAGCGAACCGGCGACAGACGCAGTGCCACGCCGATCAGGCCCAGGACAATGGCCAGGGCCATGGATGACAAGGCGAGCTGAAGCGTCAGCCAAGCGCCATCGAGGATGACAGCCCCGTAGCCTTTCAACATGATTCAGGTCCTCGAAAGTTGGGATGAAAAAATGGCGCAAACCTCAGAGATCCTGTTGCTTGCGCCATTTCGGACTTGTCGCCGGGACGTATTACTTGCCGTAGATATCGAAGGCGAAGTATTTGTCCTGGATTTGCTTGTACTTGCCGTTCTCGCGAATGGCAGTGATCGCGGTGTTGATCTTGTCTTTCAGTGCGTCACCCTTGCGAACCGCGATACCTACGCCGTCGCCGAAGTATTTGACGTCGGTGAACGCCGGACCGACGAACGCGAAGCCTTTACCGGCGTCGGTTTTCAGGAAACCGTCATCCAGCAGCGTAGCGTCTGCCACGGTGCCGTCGAGGCGGCCGGCGGCTACGTCGAGGTAAATTTCGTTCTGCGAACCGTAAGGCTTGATCTCGGCACCCAGCGGGGCCAGGACTTCGCGGGCGAAACGCTCGTGGATCGAACCACGTTGCACGCCGATGTTCTTGCCCTTGAGCTCGCTCAGGTTGTCGCTGACCTGAGTGCCGGCCTTCATTACCAGGCGAGCCGGGGTGTTGTAGTACTTGTTGGTGAAATCCACGGATTTCTTGCGGTCTTCAGTGATCGACATCGACGACAGGATCGCGTCGATCTTGCGCACCTTGAGTGCCGGGATCAGACCGTCGAACTCTTGCTCGACCCACACGCACTTGACCTTCATCTCTTCGCAGAGGGCGTTGCCGATGTCGTAGTCAAAACCAACGATGCTGCCATCCGGTGCTTTCGAAGCGAACGGAGGGTAAGCCGCTTCGATACCGATTTTCACAGGCTTTTCATCGGCGAAGGTTGGCAGGGACAGCACGCTGGCAAATGCCAGGGCGCCAAGCAGCACGAGTTTCTTCATGTTGGGACTCCATCGGTAAAGGGCTAAAACGGCAGAGTGAGCGACAGCCCAATATGCGAATGAGTGGAACCGCAAAACAGTGCTGCGTCCTGAGAAGCCGATGTTGAAAAATCAACACCAGCAACGACGAGCGAGTGATCGGCATTCTAACGACAGGCCCGAAGCCGATATTTCTTCAATGCGACAACTAATTACAGAAGCACCGAGAAAGCCGCTTGGGCACGTTGACAGCCCTGCAAATTCATGCAGATGCAAAAGACAGTGAACCGATCCATGCTGCAAATTGCGGGCCTATTATTGGCAAAGCCTTCTAATCCGGCAAGTGTAGCGTTGGGTCTTATTTTTTATGACCGATTCAGAGGTGTTGAAACGAGGCTTTGCGTTTCCCAATGCCTCGTTATTGGACGCACGGTTACACATTCAGTTACTTGAACGGTGACGGGTAACATAGGGAAACACCCTACAGACGAAACCGATAATTATTGGCTCCTCCGTCGATCGTTCCCACGCTCCGCGCAGGAATGCATCCCGTGACGCTCTGCGTCACAAGGTCAACGGCGGACGCGGAGCGTCCATGGCGGCATTCCCACGCAGAGCGTAGGAACGATCGATACGAAAAAGCCCCGCCAGGCAATGCCGGGCGGGGCTTCGGTGACTCAGGAACGGCGGGTTAAGCGACGTTCATCGTCTTGTGCGTATCAATCAAATGCTGCACCACACCCGGATCCGCCAGGGTCGAGATATCCCCCAGACCATCGTACTCAGCGGTCGCAATCTTGCGCAGAATCCGCCGCATGATCTTGCCCGAACGGGTTTTCGGCAGCCCCGGCGCCCACTGGATGACATCCGGCGAAGCAATCGGGCCGATCTCCTTGCGCACCCAGTTTTTCAGTTCCAGACGCAGTTGCTCGCTCGGCTCTTCGCCGTTTTTCAAGGTGACATAGACATAGATGCCCTGCCCCTTGATGTCGTGCGGCACACCGACCACAGCGGCTTCGGCGACTTTCGGGTGGGCGACCATCGCGCTTTCGATCTCGGCGGTGCCCATGCGGTGGCCGGAAACGTTGAGCACGTCGTCGACGCGACCGGTGATCCAGTAGTAACCATCGGCGTCGCGACGTGCGCCGTCACCGGTGAAGTACATGCCACGGAAAGTCTTGAAGTAGGTGTCGACGAAGCGGTCGTGATCGCCATACAGCGTGCGCGCCTGGCCTGGCCACGAATCGAGAATCACCAGGTTGCCCTCGGCCTCGCCTTCGATGATGTTGCCCAGGTTATCCACCAAAGCCGGCACCACACCGAAGAACGGACGCGCCGCCGAACCCGGCTTGAGTGCGTGAGCGCCCGGCAGCGGGCTCATCATGTTGCCGCCGGTTTCGGTCTGCCACCAGGTATCGACGATCGGGCAACGGGACTTGCCGACATTCTTGTAGTACCAGTCCCAGGCTTCCGGGTTGATCGGCTCGCCCACCGAACCGAGCAAGCGCAGGCTACTGCCATCGGCGCCTTCCACGGCGGCGGTGCCCGACGCCATCATCGCGCGGATCGCGGTCGGTGCGGTGTAGAGAATGTTGACCTTGTGCTTGTCGACGATTTTCGCCACCCGGGTGATGTCCGGATAGTTCGGCACGCCTTCGAACAGCAGCGTGGTCGCGCCATTGGCCAGCGGGCCGTAGACGATGTAACTGTGGCCGGTGACCCAGCCGACGTCGGCGGTGCACCAGTAGATTTCGCCCGGGCGATAGTCGAACACGCGCTCGTGGGTCATGGCCGCGTACAACAAGTAGCCGCCGGTGGTGTGCTGCACGCCCTTTGGCTTGCCGGTGGAACCCGATGTGTAGAGGATGAACAGCGCTTCTTCAGCGCCCATCTCTTTCGGCGCGCAAACGGTGCCGGCCACTTTCATCAGGTCTTCGTACCAGATGTCGCGATGCTGGTTCCACTTGATGTCGCCACCGGTGCGCTGGCACACGATGACTTTCTGGATGCTGCTGGTTTCCGGGTTGGTCAGGGCGTCGTCGACGTTGGCCTTGAGCGGGATTTTCTTGCCGGCACGAATGCCTTCGTCGGCGGTGATCACCACTTTCGAGCGGCAGTCGATGATGCGACCGGCCAGGGCTTCAGGCGAGAAACCACCGAACACTACCGAGTGAATCGCACCGATCCGGGTGCAGGCCAGCATGGCGACCACGGCTTCAGGGATCATCGGCATATAGATCGTCACCACGTCGCCGCGATGGACATCCTGGCCGCGCAGGGCGTTGGCGAATTTGCACACTTGCTCGTGCAGTTCGCGGTAGGTGATGTTGCGGCTTTCGGAAGGATCATCGCCCTCCCAAATGATCGCCACTTGATCGCCGCGCTCGGCCAGATGACGGTCGAGGCAGTTGTAGGAAACGTTCAGGGTGCCGTCGGCAAACCACTTGATGTCGACATGGTGATCGTCGAAGGACGTCTGCTTCACCGTGGTGAAAGGCTTGATCCAGTCGAGGCGCTTGGCTTGTTCACGCCAGAAGCCGTCCGGGTTGACGACCGACTGCTGGTACATGGCCTTGTAGGTCGCCTCGTCGGTCAACGTATTGGCCAGAACCTCGGGACGAACGGGATACAGGGAAGCCGCACTCATCTTTCTTACCTCGGTGGAATAGTTGTTTTTGTATGGCACCGTTGTAGCCCGGGCCGGGCCTATAGAACCATTCGACGATGGTAGTAACAAGCCCACACATTTTGTCGTGAATAGCGACTCAGCCTGCCAAGCCAGAGGTAATTCGTCCTACTCCAGACGAGCTAGATTCCCCATTTCCTGTGGGAGCTGGCTTGCCAGCGATGACGCTATGCCCGACACACCGCGTCGCCAATTTCGCCAACAAGCCGGCCCCTACATAGCCGTACACAAAGGTTTCGAAGGATTGTTACGAAAACCGTCAAAAGTGTTTATCAAAAGCACGGCTATATGAACGACCCCCCCACGCCTAAAATCCACCTCGCCAACCCGGCAACCTGAGTTAACCACGTTACAGCCCCCACGAAGGCAGTTAACCCAAACCCAAGTTGTAAAGATTCACACGCAATCCCAAAAAGATTGCGTGTCCCCTCTCGCCTCAAGAAAGGTAAAACTTAAATGAAAGCTTTATTGGTTCTGGCCCTCAGCAGTCTGTGCGCAACCGCCATGGCAGACGAGGTTCAGACTGATGTCGCGCAGCAACAACCGGCTATCGAGGAATACACTTACTCGATGCACCTGGACATCGCCAAAGTTGTTTCCATGAGCGAAGTCCCCAATGTGTGCGAAGTTGTCCCGATGAAAATGGAATATGACGACTCCAAAGGCCAACGGCATATCTTGCGTTACAGCGTCATGGGCAATGGCTGCTCCAGCGGCTGAGTAACTGCACCGAATCGGATCATATCAGCGATTGCTGAAGGTCGATTCCAGCCCGGCTTCGGTCGGGCTCAGTTGTGTTTGGAACTCTCGAAAAGCATCCAGAAACACAAGATGTAGTGAAAAAAGCCTTTTTTTGATTACTTTTTGAGCAAACTCAAATTTGCCAAAAAAAATTTTGCCATCGCCAATCTCAGCCAAAGCCCTGTAAACCCTCGCTCCGACCGAAAAACCCTGCTTCTCGACCGCTCCATGCGCGGATTCGCCCCACCACGCCCGTGAAAATTTCCCTATAATGCCGCCTTAAACGGGCCTGCAATATCCCCTTACAGGGATCAATAGCCAGTCTGAAGCCCCGCAACAGCATTCGATGCTGATTGCGCCCATCAGAGGCTCTCGGAACCCCGTACAAAATTCTGTTTTATTGCCTGCCTTGGCGAGTGCAAAAAACGATTCCTTTAGATCCAACGCGGCCAGTACGGCCGTGTGAAATACCGACTCATCCATTTCACACGGGCAATCTGGCCCTCACGCAGGAGACGACACGTCATGCTGAGCTGGGACGAATTCGACAAAGAAGACACGGAAGTAGCAGTCAAGAGCGCTAACGCTGGCCACGCCACCGAAGCCAACATGGACCGTCTCGACAGCGCCGGCGGTGCCGCTGCGCTGGAAGCCCGCGCCGTGACCGCCAGTGACTCCGCCGCCGTGGCCCGCGCCAAGGCTGCCCTGGATTCCCTCGACGTCGCCGAAGGCCTCGCCGAACTCGAAGGCGCCTCCGCCCGTGTCGCCGTTGACGAAAAGCGCATGATCAACTGCCGCGCCGACCTCAACCAACTCGTGCCATTCAAGTACGACTGGGCCTGGCAGAAGTACCTCGACGGCTGCGCAAACCACTGGATGCCGCAAGAAGTCAACATGACCGCCGACATCGCCCTCTGGAAAAACCCGGAAGGCCTGACCGACGACGAACGCCGTATCGTGATGCGCAACCTCGGCTTCTTCTCCACCGCCGACTCCCTGGTTGCCAACAACCTGGTCCTGGCCGTGTACCGCCTGATCACCAACCCGGAATGCCGCCAGTACATCCTGCGCCAGGCCTTCGAAGAGGCGATCCACACCCACGCCTACCAGTACTGCATCGAATCGCTGGCCATGGATGAAGGTGAAATCTTCAACATGTACCACGAGATCCCATCGGTCGCGAAAAAAGCCACCTGGGGCCTGAAATACACCCGTTCGATCTCCGATCCGAAGTTCGAAACCGGCACCGTCGAAACCGACAAAGAACTGCTGCGCAACCTGATCGCCTACTACTGCGTACTGGAAGGCATCTTCTTCTACTGCGGCTTCACCCAGATCCTCTCCATGGGCCGCCGCAACAAAATGACCGGCGTCGCCGAGCAGTTCCAATACATCCTGCGCGACGAATCCATGCACCTGAACTTCGGCATCGACGTGATCAACCAGATCAAAATCGAAAACCCGCACCTGTGGGACGCCGAAATGAAGGAAGAAGCCTCGCAAATGATCCTGCAAGGCACCCAACTGGAAATCGAATACGCCCGCGACACCATGCCTCGCGGCGTACTGGGCATGAACGCGGCGATGATGGAGGACTACCTCAAGTTCATCGCCAACCGTCGCCTGTCGCAGATCGGTTTGAAGGAAGAGTACCCAGGGACCACTAACCCGTTCCCTTGGATGAGCGAGATTATGGACTTGAAGAAAGAGAAGAATTTCTTTGAGACGCGGGTTATTGAGTATCAGACTGGTGGGGCGTTGAGCTGGGATTGATTCCTGAGCTAGCCGCGATTTGACGAGTTGAATCGGCAAATCAAAAAATCAAAAAGCCCCGATCTGATCGGGGCTTTTTGTTGGGTAGGAAAACGCCTACTCGCAATCTCAGTAGCAGCTAAACCTCCTACAGCAAATCCAGCCCCTTCCTTATTGATAGACGATCAAAGCACTTCTAAGCTCCATTGCAGGTGCCTAAGAAACGCCCAACGTAGAAGCTACTTGCTCACACTGAACGCATGCTGGAATCAGCCTTATATGCGGACCCTTGTGAGAGAAAGAGCCTGTTGGGATTTCTTAAGTCCTCTACGTCGGGTTCCGGCCCCCCTTCACCTACCTACGTAGAGGTAATGGCTATGCCTGCAGGAACTCAACACCGATCCGTAATACCTGATACCTACACTCCGACAGTTTTCACCCGCCATAACCTTTTCCTTCACGCTCTACTCCTTGAAAACCAGCCATGGTTCTGTGCCCGCGATATCGGTCGATTGATGGGTGTCCATTTGAGTGATCGTATGGTCAACAAGCTGGACAAGGATCAGCGACGCGTTCTATGTATTGAGTATTTCCGGCAACCAGAAAAACAGCTGATGCTGAGTGAATCTGGCGTTTATGCGCTGCTGGTTTATCACTACGTTCCAGGGAATCGCTTGTTGCGTGAGTGGTTGACTCATCAGGTGGTATCGGCGTTACGCGATGCGAAGCAACCTGAAAGTTCGGATAGGCCGATGCTGAGTTTGTTGGATTGGCCGCAGATGTCATTGAGTTTGCTGCATTGGCAGGATGAAGGTTGGATTCGACTTCGGGATATGCCGTATCTGTTGAGCGATCAGACCCAACGACGCGTTAAGGTGGCAAAACCATGGTGGCGAAGGGTTGCGCAAATATTTCAGTCGTCAAAGCACTCGATGGGTTAGCGATGTGTTTGTAGGATCATGCGAGATCCGTTTCTATTTTCTGTAGGAAATTTCGTAGACAGTTGTAGTGGCCACTCAGTATCGTCCGGGAGTATTTAACTCTCGGCGATTGTATGGATACGGAGAACAGCAACGGCGATTGGAGTGAGGTGGAGATTCGGGCGGCCGTCGATGCCTATCTCAGCATGCTTTCTCGCGAGCAGAATGGTCAGGCGATCAACAAAGCTCATGAAAATCGCGTCCTGCGCGAGGGTGCTTTGGTTGGTCGCACCAAAGGTTCTGTTGAGTTTCGGATGCAGAACATTTCTACGGTTATGGTCGAGCTGGGTCGAAAACCTATCAAGGGATACAAGCCTGCCAAAAATGTCGGTGCCAATGTTGCGAAGAGCATTCGCGAAGCACTCAATGCTCCTGGCCCTGTAACCCCTGAAGACTTTGCCCCGACAGCCGACGAGGCAACGCTGGAGCGGCGAGCTGCAAAGCTTGAGCGACAACCGATTAAAGTGGTGCCGAAGGGAATTGAGAAACCCGCGCAGACTCATTCCAGTGGAAAGTCTTTTTTACGCGATCCGGTAGTAAGAGCGTGGGTTCGCCAGCAGGCTGAAGGTAAGTGCGAAGGATGTGGCGAGCCGGCTCCATTTGAGAAGTCGGGCATGCCGTTCCTTGAGGTTCATCACGTTAAGCATTTGGCACAAGAAGGTTCAGATCGCCCAAGCAATGCTGTTGCGTTATGCCCAAACTGTCATCGACGTTGTCATCATTCGAGTGATCGGGATGAGTTCACAGCTTTGCTTTATACAAAGGTGAAACGGTTGAAACCTGAGTAACCGAGCACGAACACAGACAATTCCTGCCGTCATCCCAGAAACATCCTACTGCCACAGTCCCTCTGGTTCGTTAACGTCGCGCAGCCCTGCCCTAGGGCCACCGATGCACGAACGCACAAGGACAGTCAGTGGCTGGCAACAAGGACATTCCCCAGGTTAAAAACCCGCCATCGGGTGACGGGCATCACGTCACCTATCGCTTGATGACGCCCAGCGAACTGGCCGAGCGCGAGGCCCGGCATTCGGCTTACGAGGCGATGCTCGCCCGACAGCAAGCATTCGAAGATCGGCTCGGGGTGGTTCCGATAAAAAATGAAGTGCCCCGCGTCGGATGCGTGTTCGCCAAATCCTGCAAGTTGCCGGACGCGGTCATCAACTACTCCAATCCTTCAGGAATGGTGCCGACTGACAGCCTTGAAGACTATGGCGACATCGTCTTGCTGGGTGCCAGGGAGGTTGATGACGACGGTCTGCTTGATTTGCAGACCATCAGCGGCTCGACGGTTGCGCTGGGCATTGGTCAACTGGCACTTCGTGCCCCCGCGCTCATGGCCTCGGTCATAGGCGCCGGGGGAGCGCTTGGCGCGGCGACAACGGCGGCGTTGACCGGCGTGGTCGCACTGTTCTGGGCACCCACTCTCGGCGACAGCGCTCTCTACAGCGAAGACCAACTGCGCGCTCTCGAACAGGCCCGCACGCGGGTTCGCCTGAACATCGAGCAGCAAGATGACGGCAGCCTCAAGGGTTACGGTTTTTACACCGGCAAGAACCGCGATTGGGAAATGGTCGATGTCGTGCAGGTGGCTTTGCGCGGTAGCCAGTACGTTGCCGATCTTGGGGAAGGCATCGAACTGATCTGGACGCCCGCCGAAGACGGCTCGGACATTCTCGGCATCCCCAAGCTGGAAGCCGCCCCGCAAGCGCCGCACATTTGGGTTTATCCGCCGACGAAACAGGCTGACGGCATCATCGTCAATCCGATTTATCCGCCTGAGTACAAGGATTTTATTCTTGTGTTTCCGGTGGGGGCTTTGGTGAAGCCCGTTTATATTGTTATTAGCCAAATGGGAGATCATTCGTATTATGACCACCCGAAAACGCTACCCGCTTTCCCCGATGCAGTCCGAGTAAAATCAAAGTCATCTGTTCAAGGAGGTGGAAAGAAACGCGCCCGTTGGGTTGACCGTAAGGGACGAATTTATGAATGGGACTACAAAAGTAATGCCGTAGAAAAGTTCGACAAATTGGGGATTCACCTTGGTGAATATAACCACACTACCGGCAAGCAAACAAAACCAGCGAAACCGGGTAGGAAAACCACAAGAAATTAAGGAATAACACATGCGCTACCTATCAATCACTGGCTTTTATCCGGACGAGAAGAAGGACGATTCTTTACAATTCGAACTGGACATCGATGGCATTGAACTCAATGAAAAAGTCGCTCAACTCGTTGAATCAAAGCCCCTCGCTGAAATGGAACCGGGAGAGTTACTTTTGAACGAGTCTCAAGTAATGGCGCTGTCCGAAATTTTAGGCGTTAGATTTCCTGCGGGATTGGAGTACTTCATAGGAACTTGTACCAACCAATGAAACAGGGTGAGCGATTGGATTGAGAATGAAAACAATGAGTGCAACACGCCCCGCCTCCCGCTATTAATACGTCACCCTGCTTCCACGGATCCAAGCCCCATGAAATTCGACCTCGCCTACTGCCTCAGCCTCGACGAAAAGCTGTCGATCTATGACGTGCGCGATCTGAATTTCGACGAAACCATGGCCTTCGATTCCGCGAAGGAGCATTTCCAATGCCCCAACAATGCTTGCCGCCTCGCCTTCGATGTAGCGAACGAGTTGGGCACGTTTAACGCCAAGAACGTGAATTACGTACGCACGCCGCACTTCAAGAATTTGCCGAGCACGCGGCATGTCGAGGGTTGTCCTTATGTGAGTCTGAAGACGCCGGCGTTGGGTGTGGAAGAAGCGGAAACGGATGACAGTCGAGAGGAAAATTTCCCGTCTGAATTGTTACTGACCCGGCGTGCGTATGTGCGTAAGCCGTCCAGTGCTGCGGCGTCCGCCGGTACTCAGCCTGATGAGCCTTCAACGTCTTCGGCCGTCGCTGGCGTCGAGCAGCCGAGCCGCGACTCGGCCCCGGACAAGACCAGCGTTTTCGCCCACCCGGTGGAATGTTTCGTATCGAACTTCGACGACAAGGATTTGCTCAAGCGCATGCCGCTGAAGATTGGCGAACATACCGCGCCCTACGCTTCGTTCTTCAAGAAAATCGAATACCTGCAAGACAACAAAGGGCTGATTTACTGGGGCAAGGTCAAGCAGATCAAGGACTACACCCAGAGCTTTCGCATCGATTTCGAGAAGAAGGTCTGGTTCGAGAAGAAGCCTTACTCGGTCAATGTTTACCTGAGCAAGAAGCTCATCGACACCTACCGCAAGCGCAAGGCGTTCCTGGAGGAGATCAAGCACGCCATCGAAAGTGGGCAGGCGTTGTATTGCTTCTTTTATGGCGTGACGCCGGAGTTGAAGCAGGTACCGAGCAAGAAAAACCCCGAGCAGACGTTCGGGGTATTCAGCGCCAGCATCGAAAATCTGGATCACTTTCTAGTGCGGGAGGCGCCGGGGTTGACCGGACAGTAATTCAATACTGAGCGTCATGCGCCTGTTGCCGCTCAAATTCCCAGATTTCCCGTTTCACTTCCATGCGCCGTTCAAGTGCGGCTTGAACGCTGGGCTCATCAAGGCCAGCGTACCGGCGCAACCAGTGAGCCATCATTTCCTCATCCGGGTAGTAATAGTCCTTGTGCCCTTTGCTCCCTCGAAGCGTGTCGTTCATATCGCCATCGAAGCGTCCGGCAGAAAACTCGTCAGTGGGCAAAGTCCCCCATTGGGCGGCGCAATCCTCGAAAACCCAGGCGATCTCATTGATATGCTTTTGCGCACCTCGATGGCCGCGTTTGTAAAACGCGTAATCGCGGCAACTCTCCTCGAAACCCTCCATCATCTGCTCGGCGTCAACCCAGCGAAGCATGTCATGTTGCCCGGCATGACGGATCAGGCCCTCTATCCAACGGTCGACGAAACGCCTAAGGAACCCGTCGACATCCGCCTTTTTCGCGTCGGCGAAAATCATGCAATAACGGGTCTGCACATGGATGACATACAGCACGTGTTTGCGTTGCACGGTGGTCGCATGGACCAGCCACTGTTCGGCAAGCTCATCGCTCCCATCGTCTTCAATAACGGGCGACGGAGGTTTAGCCAGCGGGGTAATTTTTTTACCCTTGTGCACGCGGCTGAAGAAATTGCTGGCTGCTTCGGCGCAGTTGAAGATCAGCGCCGATGAGCAACCTGTGGTTTGTTCACCACGCTGACGCTTGCCACCTGTCAGGTGGAAGCGTGTGAACTGAAAATTCGATTTGATTCGGGCTCAAAACAACTGTACAAAAACACAGTACATTTTGGATCAACACTCTCGAGCCCGGAGAATACCCATGGCCTCTCAAGCGATGAAAATCACCCTGGAACGTATCGCCCTTTTCCAATTCACCCCGATCCACTGCGCCCAGGCCCGAGCAATGCTGGGCTGGAGCGTGGAAGAGTTGTCGCGGGAAGCGTCGGTTTCTGTCGAAGCCATACAGCGCTTCGAAGCGCAACAGGACGTGCTGGATGTCACTCGGTTGGCCTTGGCTTACCGGTTTGAATCGGAAGGTTTGGTGTTTTTCCCCGGTTTTGCACCAGGGCGTGGGATGAATCTGAGAGGGTCTACGCCGAATCCGGTTGGGCGAGCGGATTTTGCAATGGTGGAGTGAGTAAAGGCAACGATTGACGTTTATTCCCATATAGGTATATTTTCGCATGAGTACAAGGAAGCCACTCCTGTGGGTTACAGCAGCAAAAAGGACCTCAAGCAGTTACCCGCAGATTTACAGGATGTTTTTGGTCACGCTCTCGAGTTAGCGCAAAACGGCAAGAGGCATCCAGACGCCAAGCATCTCAAGAGCTTTGGAGGTGCCGGGGTCCTTGAGTTGATTGAGGACTTCGATACGAACACTTACCGCGCCGTTTATACCGTTCGCTTCAGGAGCGCTATCTACGTTCTGCACTGTTTTCAGAAAAAGTCGGTTTCAGGCATTAAAACTGCGCAGTGCGATATCGACTTGATCAGAAAAAGGCTACAAGCAGCTCAGGATCACGCGAAAGGATTGGAAAATGATTGAAATCGAAGAGAGCAGCGGCAACGTTTACGAAGACCTTGGTATACCCCACTCCAATGAAATGCGAGTCAAGTCGCAGTTGGCGGCAAAAATTGGGGAAATCATCAAGGCTCGCCATTTGACCCAGATTCAGGCTTCAGAAATTCTGGGGCTTTCACAACCCAAGCTTTCTGAAATGCTGCGAGGCAAGTTTCGCGGGATCAGCGAATCCAAGATGATGGAGTGTTTGTTGTTGCTCGGCCGCGATGTACAAATCGTCGTCAAGTCGGCCCCCCGATCGCGAAGAGAGGGCCGGCTTGAGGTGGTCTTTGCCGAGTGAATGTCTACGGTTTGAAAGCAGGGGTCTGCCGCGCGTGTGCGGCTTGTTCATAGCCGTAAGCCAGTGCCAGAAGCTTGGCTTCACTCCATGGAGCGCCGTAGAAGAACACCGAGGTCGGTACGCCGTCTGCGTCCACTCCCGACGGCATCATGATGCCGGGGTAGCCTGCCAACGGGATGACATTCAAACCGGGGGAGCCGACATCCAGCACCAAGGCGTCGAGTTGATGGGTGTTCAGCAAGTCGTCGATGACAGAAGCGTTTTCATGGCGGATTTTTTGCCATAGCGCATTGTAAGTGCGCTCATCGAAATCGATGCTGTTGGCCGCGCTCAGGACGCTTTGCCCGTAAGCCGGATCACCTGGCGTGGCCTCGTTAAAGCGCACGATTGCGTCCAGCGTGGGAGCAGACATTGCGGTACGTGTTGCCAGATACCTCGGCAAATCACGCTTGATACCCATCCATAGCGCCTCATCTACCTGCTCCGATAACGGATCGGTAAGTTCCACGGGAATCAGGATGGCGCCGGCAGCCTGCATCACTTCCAGAGCCCTGGAAAATTGCGGATCGCTTTCAAGCCCCTCGGCGCTGGTGCCGAACTTCAATGGAAAGCCGATACGGCGTCCCGCCAGTGCATCAGTGCGCAGTAAAGCGGTGTAATCCGTTGCATCAATGACAGAAGGCTTGTTAATCGGGTCATTTGGATCGCTGCCACGCATGGCGTTCAACAACAATGCAGCATCACGAACTGTGCGAGCCATCGGCCCCGGCGTATCGAGTTTGTAGGTCACGGGAACCATGCCACTGCGACTGAGCAAGCCCACCGTGGGTTTGATACCGACCACGCCATTGAGTGATGCAGGACAGATGATCGAACCGATCGTCTCCGTTCCAACCGTCAGCGGTGCGAAACCCGCCGCGAGCGCTGCGCCCGAACCGGCGCTGGAGCCGCATGGCGTTACGCTTAACACGTGGGGATTTCTGGTTTGCCCACCTCGCCCGCTCCAGCCATCGGGAACGGCCGGATCGCGGAAGTTAGCCCATTCGCTAAGGTTGGTCTTTGCGAGAATGACCGCTCCGGCATCCCTCAGACGCTGCACGATAAAGGCGTCCTGCGCTGCAGGTTGCCCAACCAGAGCCAATGAACCGGCGCTGGTCTGCATTGAATCGGAGGTATCGATGTTGTCTTTGAGCAGCACAGGAATGCCATGCAATGGACCGCGAACATGCCCACCTTGGCGTTCCTTATCGAGGACTTGTGCAATGTCCAGTGCGTCGGGGTTCAGTTCGATGATCGCGTTGATTGCCGGCCCCTGTTTGTCCAGCCTTTCGATCCGTTGCAATAAGTGCCTGACCAGCATGACGGAGCTCAGTTGACCACGCTCCATCCTCTGGTTGAGCTCATCGACACCTAAATATTCCAGCCTGGTTTCGGATATCAGGTTATGCGCATAGGCTGCGCTAGATGCCATCGATAACAGGACAATGCTGGCTAGCCGCGTCATGCGGCCATTAAAAGATACATCCATGTACAAATCCTCTGACTGATTGCGGGTCAATGACCTCACCCGCGAATCAGCCTAAAGAATCAGTCAGATTTATCCGTCGTCTTAAATCACCAGGGCTCGTACGAAAGTTCGTCGCGAGCCGTAGCCGCTCATCCGACGCTCTGTTGCTCCTCAAACATCCGCTGTTCCACCTCCTGCCACCAGGCCCCGCCCCGTTGCGGATGCCTCAGGGAGAAGGCCTCACCCATTTGCGGCGTGGTAATCGAAATACTGCGCTCCCAGGCCAACTCCAGGATGCGGTCGAAGGGTTCGTACCAGGCGTGGGTCGACAGGTCGAAGGTGCCGTTGTGGATGGGCAGCAGCCAGCGGCCCTTGAGGTCAATGTGGGCCTGCAGGGTTTGTTCGGGTTGCATGTGCACGTGTGGCCAATCGACGTTGTAGGCGCCGGTTTCCATCAACGTCAGGTCGAACGGGCCGTACTGTTCGCCGATGCGTTTGAAACCATCGAAATAGCCGCTGTCACCACTGAAGAAGATGCGCGTGTCGCCGTCGATCATCACCCACGAAGCCCAAAGGGTGCTGTTGCCGTCGAACAGGCCGCGGCCGGAAAAGTGCTGCGAGGGGGTGGCGATGAACTGGATGCCGTCGACTTCCGTGCCTTGCCACCAGTCCCGTTGGCGGACTTTGCTGGCGTCGATACCCCATCTGATCAGCGTGTCGCCCACGCCCAGCGGAGTGAGGAAATAGTTGGCTTTGTCCGCCAGCTTGAGCACGGCCTGGTAATCCAGGTGGTCGTAGTGATCGTGGGACAGGATCACGGCTTCAATCGGCGGTAGCTCTTCCAGGCTGATGGGTGGCTGGTGAAAGCGCTTGGGGCCAGCCCATTGCACAGGCGAGGCACGTTCGGCGAAAACCGGGTCGGTGATCCAGAACTTGTCCCGCAGTTTGAGCAACAACGTGGAGTGACCGAGGCGATAGACGCTGTGGTTCGGCGCGGCAATCAGTGCCGCTTGCGTCAGCGCTTGCACGGGGACGGGTGCCGTCGGGCGGGTGTCGCGCGGTTTGCGGAACATCGCGTTCCACAAGATGCGCAGGGTTTTGCCGATGCTTAAACGCTGTATCGGCGTGTGGTTCTGGAATTGCCCTTGAGCCTGTCGAGAGGCATCAAGGGTAGACGCGTTATTCGCCGGGGAAACTGAATTGGCCATAACTGAATGACTCCAGAAAAACCGCGCGTTGGCGATTTTCCGCTTGGGACGATAAATGGCCAAGGCACGCACGCATTAGCCGAACACTCTAGTGTTTACCGCGCAGGATTAACAAAACATTACACTGCACAGTGTAGTTTCAAGGTTGCATCAATCCCGCCCACAAGTAAACTACCGAGTGTAATTTTCCTTTTCTCTCTGCCGAAGCGGATTTATGACAGTTGCACAGCGCCTGACCGACCGAAAACGCGAAGCCATCATTCAAGCCGCGATTGCTGAGTTCCGTGCCAACGGTTTCGACATCACCAGCATGGACAAGATTGCCGCCACCGCTGGCGTGTCGAAGCGCACGGTGTATAACCATTTTCCGAGCAAGGAAGAGTTGTTCGCCGAAATTCTTAATCAATTGTGGACTCGGGTGACGGCGGAGCAGGAAATGTCCTACCACCCACAACAGCCATTACGCGAGCAGATGCGCGTGATGCTGATGGCCAAGTTGCAGATGCTGGGTGATGAAAACTTTCTCGATTTGGCGCGGGTGGCCATCGCTGCCACCATCCATTCCCCCGAGCGCGCACAGAACATGGTCGCTCGAATGGGTGAGCGGGAAGAAAGCCTGACCGTGTGGATTCGCGCTGCGCAGGCCGATGGCCGATTGAAACAAGTCGACCCGGCATTTGCCGCGCAGCAGATTCAGGGAATGCTCAAATCCTTCGCGTTCTGGCCGCAAGTTTCCATGGGGCTGCCAAGTCTTTCGCCCGAAATGCAGACCACCGTCGCAGAGTCGGCGCTGGACATGTTTCTGGCCTGCTACGAGTTGCCATGAATACCGAGTCGAAGCGGGTTATGGGTTCAGCTCTGAAGCCCAGTCGACATGAAAACCTCAACCACGAACCAAACTCCGCAGCGCCGAAATCTCCGGCACCTCTCGCCGTTTCATGTAAACCCGCAGCGGTTCGGTGATGTTGATCCGCTCGTCGATGTTCTGATCGAGCAGCAATTGAATCAGCTCGCGTTTGAGGATCATGGTGCCCTCGAAGCCGGGCGCCCAGACGAATTCACTGGCGGGAATGATGCCGTCATCCGCCACGTCCCTGCCGAAAGAGTCTTCGCTGAAGCGCACGAGATAATGGCCGGTCTTGCGGTTGAGGCCTACGAAGCCTTTGAGTTGGTCAGCGGCCTGGCAGATGAGTTGGGACGTGATGCGCATGGTAAACCTCACAGTGTTTATTGTCGGTTTACACACAGGGCGAGCAATGGCTGTTTCCCTCTGCAGGGGAAATTGCCGCCAAGCGTACTGCAAACGAGCGCACAAAAACGCTGACGAAAATCAGCTTTCAATACGTTTGTGTCGGTCTTGCGATAGCGTTGATGACGCTCAGTTGCTAAAAGGGACTTCTTTGAAACCATCGCGAAAGGATCTCGAGCATGCCTGCAACCTTCACCAAAAGCGCCCTGCTGCTGAGTCTTTGGCTCGGCCTGGGGCAGGTCCAAGCCGCCAGCGAGCCCGGTCCCACAGCATTGGCCACGCGCCTGGGCATCCCGCACCCGGCGGTGATCGCCCACCGTGGCGCCTCGTTCGACGCACCGGAGTCCACGGTTGCCGCCTACAAGCTGGCCCGTGACCTGGGCGCCGATTACCTGGAACTGGACCTGCAACGCAGCAAGGACGGTGTGCTGTTCGCCCTGCACGACAACAACCTGCAACGCACCACCGATGTCGCCAGCAAATTCCCCGAGCGCAAAGACAGCCCCGCCAATGCGTTTACCATGGCCGAACTGAAAACCCTGGATGCCGGCAGTTGGTTCAACACCGCGTACCCCGATCGCGCGCGTCCATCCTATGCAGGCCTGAAAATTCTGACGCTCGATGAGATCATCGACATCGCCCAGGGCAACCCGCTGCACAAGCCAGGCCTGTACATCGAAACCAAGGAGCCCAAGCAGTTTCCCGGCATCGAACGCGATCTCAAGGACAAACTCCATGACCGCGGCTGGCTGAGCCCGGCCGGATCGAAACTGGCGAAGAGCGAGCTGGCGGTCGGTCAGGGTAAAGGCAAGGTGATCCTGCAAACGTTCGAGAAGAGCAGCCTGGAACTGCTGCAAAAGGAAATGCCCCAAGTACCGAAAATCCTTCTGCTGTGGGTGGGCGAAGGCAGCATCGAACCGAAATCCAAAGTGCCGTTTGCCGAATCCGGCGAGAAAGACAAAGCCGCTTACTACGCCAGCCAGGCACCCAAGGACAAAGCCGAATTCCAGCGCTGGGTCGACTACGCCAAAGCCCAGGGCGCGATCGGCACCGGTCCTTCCGCGACACTGACCAAAGGTGGCGATCAGAGTTACTCGGACCTGGTGCAACCGTGGATGAACCAGTACACCCACGATCAGGGACTGTTGGTGCACGTCTATACCGTCGACGATGCGGTGGATTTTCAAAAGGTCATGGATGCCGGTGTCGACGGCATTTTTACCAACCGCGCCAGCGAGTTGTTGAAGTTCTATAAACGCCCGGCCGCCGCGAGTGTCGATCAGCTGTTGAAGAATATTGGGTATTAAACCTGTGCGTGGCTTGCCCGAGATAGCCGTGTAGTCATTCAACGTTGATGTTGAAGCTGACGGCCCCATCGCGGGCAAGCCACCCTCCCACAGTGATTGATGCAAGACATCAAAGGGAATTTTAAGGGTGGATTAAGTTACCAAAGTTAACCTGATCCCACTTAAACAGCTCACACAAGGAATGAACTCATGAAGACGCTGACTGCTCTGTTCACCGCTGCCGCCCTGATGCTCACCGCCGGTTTGGCCCAGGCTGATGTTCCAGTCGACCAGATTCCTCAGTTGGTCAAGGAAGGCAAGATCAAGCCACTGGAAGAGTTGAACCAGATCGTTCTGAAACTGCATCCGGGTGCGACAATTACCGACAGTGACCTGGATAACCACTTCAACGGTTACGAGTACGAAGTCGAGTTGCGCGACGCGAAAAACGTTGAATGGGACGTGGATCTGAACGCCGCCACCGGCGAAGTCCTGAAGAACAAAAAAGACGACTGATGCACACCGCGAAGAGCCGCACGATTTGACGATCGTGCGGCTTTTTTGCGTCTGAATGATTGCTCGGGCTGACGGGCCTTTTCGTTATGCACTCAGCCGTGACGTCACCTCATTCAATTCTCCCGACAAGCCGTGCAAATTGTTGCTCGCCGCTTCCGTGCGCTGCACGTTATCCAGGTTGGTGCTGGCGATGCTGGTGATTTCGGTGAGGTTGCGCGAGATGTCCTCCGCCACCGACGTTTGTTCTTCAGCCGCCGTGGCGATCTGGCGATTCATGTCGCGGATGGCTTCCACGGCCAGCGTGATGCGCTCCAGCATGGCCCCGGCCTGGGTGACTTGCTCGACGCTTTCATCACTGCGCGCCTGACCGCTTTCAATCGCTTGCGCCGCATCGATCGCACCGGTCTGCACGGTTTGAATGATCTGGTTGATCTCGATGATCGACGCCGCCGTGCGTTGCGCCAGGCTGCGTACTTCATCGGCGACCACCGCGAAACCGCGCCCGGCTTCACCGGCACGGGCCGCTTCGATGGCGGCGTTGAGGGCCAGCAGGTTAGTCTGCTCGGCGATGCCGCGGATCACTTCCAGCACCTTGCCGATACGTCCGCTGTCGGTTTCCAGTTGGCGAATAACGGTGGCGGTGTTGGCGATTTCGCCGCGCATTTGCGTGATGGTGTGAATGGTGCCCTGCATGACTTTTTCACCCTGCTGCGCCGACTGGTCGGCATCATCAGCCGCGCGTGCTGCATCGGCGGCATGGCGGGCGACTTCCTGGGCGGTGGCGGACATTTCGTTCATCGCCGTGGCCACTTGATCGGTGCGGTTGAATTGCTCGTTGGTGCCGCCAGCCATCAAAGTGGCAATCGAATTCAGTTCGCCGCTGGCACTGTCCAGGTCCGAGGCACTGCGCTGCAAACGGCTGAAGGTTTCGGCGAGGAAATCACGCAGGGTGTTGGCGGCCATCGCCAGTTTGCCCAGTTCATCCTGACGGGTGCTGGCCACTCGCTGGGCGAAACGCCCCTGGCTGAGTTGTGCCACATACTCGATCAACTGGCGAATCGGCTCGACCAGTTTACGGTTCACCAGCCACAGACTCAGCAAACCGATCATCAGCCCCGAGGCGAGCATGATGATCAGCCCCAGCCACACGGTGCGATCTGCTGCGGCGCTGATCAACTTCGATTGCTCGTTACCCTGCTTGCGCAGTTCGCTGACCAGTTCGCTCATCTGCTCGCTGGTTGCTCGGTCGACGCCTTTGACCGCGGCGTCGCCCGCCGCCGGGTCGGCACCGGCCGCGATGTAGGCATCACGGCCCTTCTGGTAAGCGGCGCCCAACTGACGGTGCTCGTCGCGCAAGCGTTCGATGCGGGTTTTGAGCGACGTCTCGATGCCCTTCTGTCCTGCCAGTTCGCCGAGGATATTTTGCACATCACGCTGACGGTCTTCGAATTGCGACCAGTACTTGTTCAGGTCTGCCGGTTGCTTGCCACGCAGCAGGACGTTTTTCCACTCCTGCACCTGCACCTTGAATTGTAAATTGGCCTCATCGATTAACTGTGAAGTGTGCAGCGGCCCTTCGATCAGGTTGGTGTAACTCTGCACGCCGCTGGAGAGAAAGTGAAAACAGGCCAGGGCGATCAGCAACATCGCGCAAAGACTGCCGCTCAACAGGGCGAGAATTTGCGCTCTCAGGGACTTTTGCAAAAACAACATCGGAAAGTACTCATGGCAGGAATGAGACACGCCCCGGTAGGCGTGAAAGGTGTCCGGACATCCCTGTCTGCGACCTTGGCGAATGGTCAAGGGCGCGCAACTTAACTCAAGCGTGATCGGCGTGCCAGAGCGGTTCTTGAGTAAAATCCGACCGCCGGCACGGCAATCGTTTGCGCTGTATGACTGTCACAAAAACGTCATCCAGCCTTGCGATGATGCGGCTCACGTGAACCTGTAAAACCCGCGACGGGCGCCTCTCTTTGCGAGCTCTCATGAACCACAGCATCGATCAAAGCCATCGCGATCCGGATCTGTTCGGCCTGCTTTACGGTTTCAGTTTTCGCCCTGGCGAGCGCGGTCAGGAAATCGACTCCGCCAACCCCTTGCGCTGCCTGCAACAACCGGAGGACGACGAGCAGTTCCTCTGGCTGCACCTGAACCTCGCCCATGCTGCGTGTGAGCGCTGGATGAAAAGCCATCTGGAATTGCCCGGTGAGTTTTTCGAAGCCTTGCATGAAGGCTCACGGTCGACGCGCATTGAGCATGTCGACTCGGCGTTGCTGGCGGTAGTCAACGATGTGGTGTTCAACCTCAGCAGCATGGTCTCCTCGGACGTCTCGACGCTGTGGGTCTGCGCGCGCAGTCGGTTGATCATCAGCGCGCGCCTGCAACCACTGCACTCGGTGGACAAGTTGCGTTCCTCGGTGAAGGCCGGCGAACGCTTTCGCTCGCCCCTTGAATTGCTGGTGCACCTGTTGCGCGATCAGGGCGAAGTGCTGACACAGATCGTGCGCAAGACCAGCCAGAGTGTGGATCAGATCGAAGACGAATTACTGTCGTCACGCCTGTCGACCAACCGCGCCGAACTGGGCGCCAACCGTCGCGTGCTGGTACGTCTGCAACGCTTGCTGGCGCTGGAACCGGGATCGTTGTTGCGCCTGCTCAATCGCCCGCCACCATGGTTGCAAAAGGAGGACGTCAAAGAGCTGCGCAAATCCACCGAGGAATTCGCACTGATCATCAACGACCTGACGGCGTTGGGTGAGCGAATCAAGCTGTTGCAGGAAGAAATCGCCGCCAACCTCAACGAACAGAGCAACCGCACGCTGTTCACCCTGACGGTGGTAACGGTACTGGCGTTGCCGATCAACATCATTGCCGGTTTTTTCGGCATGAACGTCGGCGGAGTGCCGCTTTCCCAGGACCCGGAAAGGTTCTGGATTCTGGTGGCGCTGGTGGCGACGTTTACCGTGATCGCGGGGCGCTGGGCGTTCCGCAAACGGCGGGATTACTAAGCGCCACTTCTGTAGAGGGGCGTCGCGCTGGTGATCGCCCCTCTACAGGTTACGCGTTACACGTAGAGCGGATAACCAACCGCTCGCGGACCACGTCGTACACCCAGTGATAAAGGTAGGTGTACGGCAGGAAAAACAGCAGTACGCCGATATCCAGCAGGAACGCCTGCCACAGACTGACGTTCAACCACCACGCGATCAAGGGCACGCCAAGGGCAACCAGTCCGCCTTCGAACAGCAGCGCGTGCACCACACGGACCCAGGCGTTGTGGGCAATGGCAAAACGCTTGAGCAACCGGTCGAACAGGCCGTTGAAGATCACGTTCCAGGCCAGCGCCAGTGCCGCGATCAGCAAGGTGACCGCCCCCATTTCCAGCATCGGCTTTTCCATGATCCAGGCCAGCAAGGGCGTACAGATCAGAATGGCCAGCAGTTCGAAACCGATCGCCTGGAAGATACGTTCAGTGATGGATTTGTTGGCGCTCATGGCCAGGACTCCTTGGGTAACGATGGTTGCCATGATCTGCCAACAAACCGATACTTCATAATCAATAACCATCGATCAAGGCGATAGTTCATGGCCTCTCATGAAGTGCTGCTGGCGTTTGTCGAAGCCGCCACCCAAGGTTCGTTTTCCGCTGCCGCGCGAAAGCTGGGCCGGAGTCAGTCGACCATTAGCGCAGCTGTCGCCAGCCTCGAAATCGACCTGAACCTGACGTTGTTCGACCGCAGCAGCCGCAAACCCGGCCTGACGCCCGCCGGACGAGTAGTACTGCAACGGGCGGAAGACATACTGGCCGCCACCAGTCGCCTGGAAATGACTGCCAGCCAGCTCTCGCAAGGGGTTGAGGCGAAACTGACGGTCGCCCTTTCCGACACGTACCAGTCCGACCGCTTCGAAGCTTCGCTCAGCGCCTTCGAACAGCGTTACCCGGACCTGGAACTCGAATGCCTGATCGCCGAATGCGATGACTTGGTGGCGTTGGTGCAAAGCGGTCGGGCGCAGCTCGCCTTTGCTGAAATGCAGGACAGCTATCCGCCGGACCTGGTCAGTTCGACAGTGGACGAACGCACGGAGATTGCGCTGTTCGTGTCGCCGATGCATCCGTTGGCCGCGCTGGATCACATTGACCAGGACGTGTTGCAGCAACACCGCGAGTTGCGCCTGGCGACCATCGTCAATCCTTATGAAAGCCGGGCGAAGGGCCGCATGTGGTCAGCGCCGAGTTATTTGATGCTGTTGGAAATGGCTCAGGGTGGATTTGGCTGGGCGCCGTTGCCGCGTTGGCTGGTGGCGCGCTTCGGCCCGGGCACCTTGCAGGAACTGCACGTGCGCGGCTGGCCGAAAACGGTGTCGGTGGATGCACTGTGGTCGCGATTGCATCCACCGGGGCCGGCGGGGAGTTGGTTGTTGGGGAAGATGTTGGAGTGAAGGTCCTTCGGCCCTATCGCGGGCAAGCCCGCTCCCACAGGGATTTGTGTCGATACCAAAAGTTGTGTGCACCTCAAACCACTGTGGGAGTGGGCTTGCCCGCGATGAGGCCGGCGAAGTCACATCACTCCAACGCCTTGAGCCGCCCCTCGATAAACCGCCGCTCCGGCGCCTGCTGCGTCAACTCAAGTGCCCGCTCATAGGCGGCCCGCGCCTGCTCCACCCGCCCCAGCTGCCGGCAAAACTCCGCCTGCGCCGAATGTGCCAAGTGGTAATCGAGCAAATCACCGCGCGCCAGAATCGCCTCGACCAGGATCAAACCCGCCAACGGTCCATCGCGTTTGGAAATCGCCGCCGCCCGATTCAACTCGATCACCGGCGAAGGCACTGCCCGTAGCAACACGTCATAGAGGCCGACGATCTGCTCCCAATCGGTTTCATCCACCGAGGGGGCCTCGGCATGAACTGCGGCAATCGCCGCTTGCAGGCAGTAGGGGCCGAATCGGCGACTGCTCAACGCCCGCTCCACCAGCGCGCAACCTTCGGCAATCATTGCGCCGTTCCACAACGTTCGGTCCTGCTCATCCAGCAAAATCAGTTCGCCGCTCGCAGACGTTCTGGCCACCCGCCGCGACTCGTGCAACAGCATCATTGCCAGCAAGCCCATGACTTCCGGTTCGGGCAGCAATTCCATCAGCAACCGGCCGAGGCGAATCGCCTCGCGGGTAAGGTCTTCGCGGGTCACCTGTGCGCCGATAGACACCGAATAACCCTCGTTGAACACCAGATAAATCACCCGCAGCACGCTGTCGAGGCGTTCGGGTAATTCCGCCAGAGAGGGCACCTGATAGGGAATTTTTGCGTCACGGATCTTTGCCTTGGCGCGCACGATGCGTTGGGCGATGGTGGCCGGCGCCGAGAGAAAGGCTCGGGCAATTTCTTCGGTGGTCAGGTCGCAGACTTCCCGCAGGGTCAACGGCACCTGGGCATCCGCCGCCAATGCCGGGTGACAACAGGTGAAGATCAGGCGCAAGCGATCATCTTCCACGTCTTCGTCACTCCAGTCCGCCTGCTCCAGCGCCTCCAGTTGCGCTAGCAACAATGGCCGCGAAGCATTGAACCGGGCACGCCGACGCAACACGTCGATGGCCTTGAAGCGCCCGGTAGACACCAGCCACGTACGTGGGTTGTCCGGCACGCCGTCCTGTTGCCAGCGTTCGACCGCGACGAAGAACGCCTCGTGCAAAGCTTCTTCGGCGAGGTCGAAATCGCCGAGCAAGCGAATCAACGTTGCCAGGATGCGCCGCGAGTCTTCACGATAAACCTGTTCGACCCGCGCCTTGACCGCTTGCGCCACCATCAGTCAAGGATTCAACTGGCGCACGGGGCGCACTTCAACGCTGCCGACCCGCGCCGCCGGGATGTTCCCGGCGACCTGGATGGCTTCGTTGAGGTCCTTGGCATCGATCAGGTAGAAACCGGCCAACTGCTCTTTGGTTTCGGCGAACGGGCCGTCGGTGATCGACATTTTGCCGTTGCGCATGCGCACGGTGGTGGCGGTCTGCACGGATTCCAGCGCCTCGGCGGCGACCATCCGGCCACTGCCCTGGATCGACTCGGCATAAGCCATGCACTCGGAGTCGTGCGGGCTCTCCGGCAGCGAATGCAGCAGGTGCTCATCGCTGTAGACCAGGCATAAATACTTCATCGCGTTCTCCTTCATCGAACGGATCAACTATGGCCGCAGATCGGCACCTTGGCGTTGTTTGCGATAAAAAAATCTCAGGGCTTGAGGTCGAACAGCGGTGCACCGGTTTGCATGTCGAACGGTGCCGACCAGTGTTCATGGACGATCTGCCACAACCCCGCTTCCTGCCGGTAGCACTGCGAGACGCGCATCCAGCAGGCCTGGGTTTCGCCCTTGTCGTTGGTGCCGCCGCAATGGGCCAGCCAGTGGGCGAAGGCGATTTCCTGGGACGGTTCGATGGTGACTTCGTGGAACTCGAAGATGTGCGGGCCGGGGCACATTTGCATGCACTCCTGCCAATGGGCGCGGTAGGCGGACTTGCCCTTGAATTGCAAAGCCTTGACCGCGTCGAAGGAGACGATGTCATCGGCATACAGCGCCATGACTTTATCCACGTCCTTGGCCATGACGGCCTGGCGATAGCTTTCGATGAGGTTCTGGATCTGGGTTTGCGAGTTCATGGTGGTTCTCCGTGGTTTTTGTTGGAAGACACCCATAGTCGTCTGGCGATCCGCTGAATCGACAGGTGAAATAAAAATAATCCAATCCACCGGAATCGCTAGAATCCGGGGTTCTAATCATGTTGGAAAAAGGACCGTCCCGTGACAACCCGACTCATGCCATACGAAAGCCTGAATGCGCTGCAGCGCCAACAGATCGAGGCCATTGAAGTACATCCCGAGCAGATAAAGTTCTGCGGCGACATCCACGGTGCATTGCACACCTTGTTGTCCAAGCCCGGCCCGGGGGTCAAAGGATTTGCCCTGCTGGCTGAAGACATTCCGGTGGCCTTCCTGCTGCTCAAGCGCCCCCCGGTATTGCCGGAATGGGCCAATGAACACAGCGCCACCCTGCATGCCCTGCAAGTCGACCAACATTCGCAAGGCAAAGGCTACGGCAAGGCCTGCCTGCAAGCCTTGCCCGAGGCTGCGCGCCAGGCTTGGCCGGAGATCAAAGGGTTGGAATTGTCGGTGGATGCGGACAACGACACCGCCATTGCGCTGTATGCCAGGTATGGTTTTGTCGACAGTGGCGAGGCGTACAAGGGGCGGATCGGGTATGAGCGGCGGATGGGGTTGTTTTTCTAACCGGGGATCAATACAAAACCAATGTAGGAGCGAGCCGGCTCGCTCCTACAGGGGGTTGCGTCGGATTTAGAGATTGAGAGCCATCTCGTGCCATGCCATGCCACCGTGGTCGGACGCCGATGGCTTGATGTAGGCAAAGCCGAACCCGGCATACAGCGGGATATGCCGCTCTTTGCACATCAGGTTGATACTGGCCTTGTTCAGCGCGCGCATGCGCTCGATGAACTCGCCCATCAAGCGTTTCGCCAAACCCTGCCCCTGATAATCCGGATGCACCACCACCGACATGATCACCACGTGCGGTCCGGCCGGGTCGTGGCCAATCAGCTCCTTGAACGCCTCGTCGGACATTTCCACCTGAAATGCCGCACCGGAGTTGATGAAACCGGCTACCACGCCATCCACTTCAGCAACGATGAAACCCTCAGGCCAGGTGGCGATGCGGGTGGCGATTTTTTCCCGGGTGGCGGCTTCGTCGCCTTCGTAGGCAACGGTTTCGATGGCGTAGCAGCGGTCCAGGTCAGCGGGCGTGACATTGCGGATGACGGTGTTCATGGCAGCTCGGAATCAGCGAGGGAAAGGCCGGGATCATAAATCAGCGGCTGCGCGACATCGAGAGACGAATCTACCGATCTACTCTCCGATGCCTCGATTACGCCTTGATCGGCAGCCAGATTTCCAGCTTGCCGGTGTTGAGCTTCGGGTTGAAATCTTCGCTGTAGCGCTCGAACTCCGGAGCGGCCAATTGCTCGTGTCCGGACTGCGGCAACCACGTACCGTGGATGTACTGGAAGGTTTGCGGCAGGTCTTCCAGCGCACCCTTGTGCTCGAACACTACGTATTGCTGGGGCTGGACCTCTACCCAGCGGTACGTTTCCGGCAAATCGTCGAGCTTGCTGATCTCGACGCCGGCGATGTAATCGAAACCGCCCTGGCCATCGAAATTGCAGCAGACACCGTAGGTCACTTCGCCTTTTTGCCCTGGAACATTGCCAATATGGGGGATAAATTTTTCCCAGAGATCGGGAATGCCCTTCACGGTTTGCTGGGTAAATTTTCCGCCAAGCCCTGCAATCAGCAGAAAGTGCCCGTGCTCAATGCGGGGTTCGGACACCTCAACACGTGTTTGTTCATCCATGACTCGACTCCTGGCGCTTAAAAGTGGGTTTGGCAGGGAGTATAGAAGCCAATCCCGCATCGCCAAGTTACAAGGCGTGCAACTGCTCGACGGCGCCAGAGCCCACAAACTCGTTGTAGCCAGACAGGATCACGTAGACGGCGAAGTAGCAGAAGATCGCCGCCGATGCCATGTAGGAGTAACGCAGCAATTTGTCGCCGAGCAACTTGCCACCGTGGCTCGCCGCGAAGCACACGCCTGCGCACCACAGCAGCCCGGCGCAGAGGAAGCCGCCGAGGAACAGCGCCGAACTCAACCCACCCCCGCCTCCGGAACGGGCGATCAGCGTGCCGCCCACGGCCGCGAACCAGAGAATGGCGCTGGGCGACGACATGGCGAGAAAAATCCCGCGAAAGAATTCCTTGCGATGGGAGTTGTGGCCGACTTCAGCAGTCTGCGCCAACAGCGCCTCATGGTGGATCGCCGAGTAAATCATCTTCGCCGCGAAGTACACCAGCAGCGCCGAACCGCCGATCCACAACACCCAACGGACGGTTTCGTATTGCAGCAAAACGGTCATGCCGGCCAGCGCCAGCACCGCGTAGACCAGGTCGCCGACACAAGTCCCCAGGCCCAGTGCAAAGCCTTGAAAATAGCCGCGTTGCATCGCCAGGGTGATCATCGCGATGTTGGCCACGCCGATGTCCAGGCACAGCGAAAGGCTCAGCAAAAAGCCACTGGTGAATTCCATCGTTCCATTTCCTTCGGAAAAATTTGTTTACAAGGAGGCTGGACAGTCTGCCACAGCTGGTCGTACATTCCGCCACAGGTCACCACAGACCTGCGTCGCTCGGACGGTTCCGGGCGCTTACGTTATCCGAGGCAACAATGGCCGAACAAGGTTCGCCGCGCCGCTTTGCGCGCATAGATCGACTCCCCCCTTACGTTTTCAACATCACCGCCGAGCTGAAGATGGCCGCCCGTCGTCGTGGCGAAGACATCATCGACTTGAGCATGGGCAACCCCGACGGCGCCACGCCGCCGCACATCGTCGACAAACTCGTCACCGTCGCCCAGCGCGAAGACACCCACGGTTACTCGACGTCCAAAGGTATTCCGCGCCTGCGCCGGGCGATTTCCAACTGGTACAAGAATCGCTACGAGGTCGACATCGACCCGGAAAGCGAAGCCATTGTCACCATCGGTTCCAAGGAAGGCCTGGCGCACTTGATGCTCGCCACCCTCGACCAGGGTGACACCGTGCTGGTGCCGAACCCGAGCTATCCGATTCATATCTACGGTGCCGTGATTGCCGGCGCCCAGGTGCGTTCGGTGCCGCTGGTGCCCGGTGTGGACTTCTTCGCGGAACTGGAACGCGCCATTCGCGGCTCGATCCCGAAACCGAAGATGATGATTCTCGGCTTCCCGTCCAACCCCACCGCACAGTGCGTGGAGCTGGATTTCTTTGAGCGGGTGATCGCCCTCGCCAAGCAGTACGACGTGCTGGTGGTGCATGACCTGGCCTACGCCGACATCGTCTACGACGGCTGGAAAGCACCGTCGATCATGCAAGTGCCGGGCGCCAAGGATATTGCGGTGGAGTTTTTCACCCTGTCCAAGAGCTACAACATGGCGGGTTGGCGCATCGGGTTCATGGTCGGCAACCCGGAGCTGGTCAACGCCTTGGCGCGGATCAAGAGCTACCACGACTACGGCACCTTCACGCCGCTGCAAGTGGCGGCGATTGCCGCTCTGGAAGGCGATCAGCAGTGCGTGCGCGACATCGCCGAGCAGTATCGGCAGCGCCGCAATGTGTTGGTCAAAGGCCTGCACGAGCTGGGCTGGATGGTGGAAAACCCGAAAGCGTCGATGTACGTCTGGGCCAAGATTCCAGAGGCTTATGCGCACCTGGGCTCCCTGGAGTTCGCCAAGAAACTGCTGGCCGAGGCCAAGGTCTGCGTCTCGCCGGGTGTGGGTTTCGGCGAGTATGGCGATGATCACGTACGCTTTGCGCTGATCGAAAACCAGGACCGGATTCGCCAGGCGGTGCGCGGGATTCGCGGGATGTTCAGGGCGGATGGCTTGGCCCCGAAAACCAACGCCTGACACAAAACCTGTGGCAACAACATTCCTGTGGCGAGGGAGCTTGCTCCCGCTGGGCTGCGAAGCGAACCCCAAACTGGTCACCGCGGTTCTTCTGGCATAACGCGTTAGCCGATTTTACGACGGCTACGCCGCCGGACGGGAGCAAGCTCCCTCGCCACAAATGCATCGACTGACAGAAATTTGTTTCACCCACAAAAAACCGCAGCGATGCGGTTTTTTTGTGCTTGATCGTTCCCACGCTCTGCGTGGGAATGCATCCCGTGACGCTCCGCGTCACAGTGGACGCAGAGCTTCCATGGCGACATTCCCTCGCGGAGCGTGGAAACGATCAGTGCAGTGTGTTTAGACGAACAGCGACAACAACAGGATAAAGCCCAGGCCCACCACCGACAGGATG
>NZ_RCOB01000173.1:33078-54405 GCF_004307665.1 Pseudomonas sp. Sample_16 | reverse complement strand
TTAAAATCCCCCGCTCGTAAGGGCGTGCCGGTTCGATTCCGGCTTCGGGCACCATGAATATCAAGGGCTTGCATGAGATTTCTCATGCAAGCCCTTATTTTTTGCTCTGCAAAACCTGATCAGCTCAATGGATTTGGTTTACTCAGCAATATTTGTCATTTGCCAACGATCCCGGCTTGCGTCGATCTGCCCCGCAAGGATTACCGCTGTTGATCAGCCGTCTTTCCAGCAAAATATTTTGCAACGCCTGGCGGTCTGTGGGGGCCAGTTGATGTTCTCGCTCCTTGAGCTCAAGCAGGATCGGGTTGGACCACTGGCGATAGGTTTGTTCGGCACTACGAATGGATGACATCGTTTCCTCCATGATAGGGCTTGCTCTGCTGAAGGCGTTGCAGTTCGATACGAAAGAGACGCTAGCCGAGTCTGCCTGTTGCCGCCAATGCTGTACGTCGGACTGAGGTTTCGCTGGTCCGGAACCCGCTCGGCCTGTTCAACTATTTGGCTTTCCAGCTGCCACCGCCCGTCTCGCAGTCGATCTTCGCTTGCGCCAGGTTTTCGGCGTTGTAGTAATACGTCGAGATCTGCGCGTTGGCGGGGATGTTCAGTGCTTTGCTGTTCTTGTCTTTGCTGGTCGACTGCGGATTGGCCAGCGATTCCGGGGTCAGTGTGCCCACGCATGTGGCTTTGTACTGATCGCCGCACTGAGCGACTTTTTTCTTGGTGCTGCTGAGCATTTCCTTGCTTTCGTTGCTGCACGACCAATCGATGGCGTCGACCGGCATGTTTTCGTATTCGTAACAGGTGTGGGATTCGATGACCGGAACGGAAGGGCTCTGTGAGCGGGTGATGACGTCACAGCCTTGGGCCATTGCCAGGGCAGGGCACAGACTGACGATCAGCAGCAGAAGTCGACTGTTCATGCGAATTTCCTCTCCGATAGCCCGCTTGATGCAGGGGTCTACAGGATTTGAAATGCAATCGGCTGGTGCGTTCAATCGGTGTTGATTGGAGGTGTTTGGCGGCTGATCCAATCGATTCAACCGCCAAACGGATGAGCTAAACGAAAGGTTGACCCGTAAATCCACGGGGTAACCGTTGCAGGCCAGCCATGGCGGTGAGTCGTTCTGTCCATGCCTGGCGCCAGTCGTTCACCGTGTGTACGGTTTTAGCCTTGCGTGCAGCGCGACGGGCTGCGTTGCGCTCGGATTTGCGTGCTTCCTTGTACGCTTCGGTGTTGCGGCAACTTCTGCATTTGACCCGGTTGAGTTCTCGGGTCGAGGTGAGGTTGCTGCCCTTGTGACCGCAGGCCAAGTGCCCGCTGATTTTGAAGTGGGTAACCATCAAACGTCTCCTTCGCGACGTGTGATCGTTGGACCGCGTGTAAACATTGACGTTCGCCGCTTCGCTTGGGCAAAAAAATCCCGGCGAGTGGCCGGGTGGGCGTTGCACGAAAGAGTCAGGCAGGCACATGCCCGGTGACGAGGTTGTCGCCGATCATGTGTCCTGCATCAGGCTGTGTTGCGCATCGGATGTCCGGATCAAATCATCTGAACCGTGGCAGTGGCCGATCGACAGGCTTGAGCGAAGACAGCGTATTGCGGATCAGCGGCGTGTCCTTTTCGATGTCGTTCAGGCGATCACGAATTCTGAGGGCAGTCGGATGTCCGCCTTGATGGTCGACCCAATCGGCGATTTCCTTGCAAGCTGCGGCCAAGCGAACCTGGCGGGAATCGAGCAGAGTGAGCAGGGTGGTGATGGACTCTTTTTCGGACATGGGAAACACCTCCGTTGAAGACACCTGGCAGGGCAGTAAAAAGCCCGCGGGGAGCGAGCTTTCTACCGATGGGCGCTGGTCCTTCAGCTCTCTTCAGTATAGACCCGTAACAGGCCCGGCGAAGCTCATCAACCTTGCTGGGCCGTGATTTTTGATCGAGCGTTCAGCTGTCGGCAAACACGCCGCGCATCCTCTTCAAGATCGTAGCCGTCACCGATGAAACCGTTGGTGCGGCTATCGGCGATGCGGTACCAGACAGCGGAATCAGGTGGCGGGTGAGCGGTTTCTCCGGCCCGCCGGCCGTGAATGATGATCTTGTTGCATCGCTTGACGACGAATATGTCTTCCATGGCTTCACCGCAGCTGATTCATGTACAGATCAACTATAGAAGTCATTTGTAATCGTGCAAAAAACAGGCAGGTCAATTCGTCGGTTCAGTAGCGAGTTTCTCCAACAGCATCGCCAGCCCGACTTCCTCGGCGCGCAGGCCCTTGCGCGTTCTCGGCCTGGGCAACTGGGCCAATGCGCCCAGTAAGAAACCGTCGAGCACACCGGGATGGATGTAGCACTTGCGACAGACTGCCGGGGTGTTGCCCAACTGTTTGGCGACGTTTTTTACCATCTCCACCATGTGCCGTTTGGCCTCGGATTCGGGTTGCCACTGCAACTTGCGCAATACCGCCAGTGCCAGCACGCTGCCGGCCCAGGTGCGGTAATCCTTGGCGGTGAAGTCGGCGCCGGTCAGGGTTTGCAGGTAAGCATTGACGTCGGCGGAGGTGATGCTGTGTCGCTCGCCATTTTCATCGAGGTATTGAAAAAGGTTTTGCCCGGGGATTTCCTGGCACCGCTTGATGATCCGCGCCAGGCGACGGTCTTTCACGGTGATTTGATGTTCCACGCCACTCTTGCCGCGGAACTGGAACTGGATCGCACTGCCGTTGACCTCCACATGCCGGCTGCGCAAGGTGGTCAAACCGTAAGAACGGTTGTCCCGTGCGTATTGTGTATTGCCGACACGGATCAGCGTGGCATCGAGCAACGTGATGACGGTGGCCATGACTTTGTCGCGGCTGAAGCCGGGAGCGGCCAGTAAGGCTTCCAGTTGCTTGCGCAGTTTTGGCAATGCCTGGCCGAAATCTCTCAAACGCGAGTATTTGTCGGTATCGCGCACCTCGCGCCAGCGCGGGTGATAGCGATATTGCTTGCGACCACGGGCGTCGCGCCCGGTGGCCTGCAAATGGCCGCGCGGGTCGGTGCAAATCCATACGTCGGTGTAGGCCGGTGGTACGGCGAGGGCATTGATGCGCCGGATTTCCTCCGGGTCGCTGATGCGTTGACCGGCCGGATCGAAGTAGCAGAATTTACCGCGCAGCTTCTTGCGGGTGATCCCGGGTTGAGTGTCATCGACGTAATGCAGGTCGGCAGGCAGCGCATCGGGCATGGCGATTGTCCTTGGCAGGTGATCATGGGCCGTTACAGCCATTGACCCCACGCCGATGCAGTCGTGCCGAGAAGTTATGCCAGCACGGCTACGGCCTTGATCTGTGCCCAGAGTTGCTGGCCCGGATGGATGTTCATCTGATCACGGGAGTACCGGGTGATCCGCGCCAGCAATGGCGTCCCCGCAGCGTCCAGCCGAATCAGTACATGGGCGGCATTGTCGGCATTCATTTCATTGACGACGGTGACCGGCAGGCGGTTGAGGATGCTGCTTTGCTCGACACCGTGCAGGCTGAGGCTGACATCCCGCGCCTGCACTTTGCAGCGCAATGCCTGGCCCGGGGTCATGGGCGTATGCGCTACGCGGATCGTCAGCGCCGAGTCGGGCAATTGCAGGGTCAGCAATTGGTAATCGGCGTCATAGCGGCTGACACGGCCTTCAATCATCACACCGGCGTCATTACCCATTGCCAGCGGCAAGTCCAGTCGCGCGAGCATCTGGCCGATAGGGCCGCTGGCCAATGCCTGGCCTTCGCTGAGCAATACAATGTGGTCGGCCAGTTGCGCCACTTCATCCTGGGAGTGGCTGACATACAGCACCGGAATGTCCAACTCATCATGCAGCCGTTGCAGATAAGGCAGGATTTCGCTTTTGCGCTTGGCATCGAGCGCCGCCAGCGGTTCGTCCATCAGCAACAGTCTGGGGCTGGTGAGCAGGGCGCGGGCAATGCCCACACGTTGCCGTTCACCGCCCGACAGGTGTTGCGGATGACGATCCAGAAGGTGACCGATGCCCAACAGTTCAGTGGCATGAGCCATGTCGACCCGGCGCTGTTGTTTGGGGATGCGTTTAAGGCCGAATTCCAGGTTGGCCAACACGGACAGATGAGGGAACAGACTGGCTTCCTGAAACACGTAGCCCAGGGCGCGCTTGTGTGGCGCGACGAAGAGGTTGTTTGCGCTGTCCTGCCAGACTTCATCGTTGACCTGGACAAACCCCTGATCAGCCCGCTCCAGCCCTGCGATGCAGCGCAGGCACGTGGTCTTGCCCGAACCGGAATGGCCATAAAGCGCCGTGACGCCGCGGCCGGGTAGCTGCAAATCGAGATCAAGGGCAAATCCCGAGTAATTCAACTTCAGGCGCGTGTGAATCATCGGTCAGCTCCATCCCGCTTTGGTTTTACGGCTGGAGTACAGCACCAGCAAGACCGCAAAAGAGAACACCAGCATCGCCCCGGAGAGCCAATGGGCCTGGGCGTATTCCATGGCTTCGACGTGGTCATAGATCTGCACTGAAACCACGCGGGTCTTGTCGGGAATGTTGCCGCCGATCATCAGCACCACGCCAAACTCACCCACGGTATGGGCAAAGCCAAGGATCGCAGCGGTGATGAAGCCGGGGCGGGCCAGCGGCAGCGTCACGCTGAAGAAGGTATCCCAGGGATTGGCGCGCAAAGTCGCCGCCACCTCCAGCGGTCGAGTGCCGATGGCGGAGAACGCGTTCTGCAAGGGCTGAACCACAAACGGCATCGAATACAGCACCGAGCCGATCACCAGCCCGGCGAAACTGAACGTCAGGGTGCCGAGCCCCAGCGACTGGGTGAACTGGCCGACAAACCCGTGGGGGCCGAGCGCGAGCAGCAGGTAAAAACCAATCACCGTGGGCGGCAGCACCAGGGGCAGGGCGACGATCGCCCCGACCGGGCCGCGCAACCAGGATTGGGTTCGCGACAGCCATAACGCCAACGGAGTGCCGATGATCAACAGGATGACGGTCGTCAGGGACGCCAGTTTCAGGGTCAGCCAGATGGCGGAAAAATCGGCACTCGTCAGGGTCATTTAGCGTTGGTAACCGTAGGACTTGATGACAGCCGCGGCTTTCGGCCCCTTGAGGTAGTCAACCAGTGCCTTGGCGGCCGGGTTGTCTTTACCTTTGTTGAGGATGACCGCGTCCTGTTTGATCGGGTCGTGCAGTTCAGCCGGAACGATCCACGCCGAACCGTGGGTGACTTTGCCGTCTTTGTAGATCTGCGACAAGGCAACGAAGCCCAGTTCGGCGTTGCCGGTGGATACGAACTGGAAGGCCTGGGTGATGTTCTGGCCTTCGACGATCTTGTCCTTGACCTTGTCGGTCAGGCCCTGTTTGGCCAAAACCTGCGTGGCGGCGAGGCCATAAGGCGCAGCTTTGGGGTTGGCGATGGACAGGTGCTGATACGCGTTGTTTTTCAGCACATCACCCTGGGCATCGACATAACCGTCTTTGACCGACCAAAGTGCCAGGGTACCGATGGCGTAGGTGAAGCGCGAGCCCTTGACCGTGTCACCTTCTTTCTCGAGTTTTTCCGGGGTGGTGTCGTCCGCTGAAAGGAACACTTCGAACGGTGCGCCGTTTTTGATCTGCGTATAGAACTGGCCTGTTGCACCGAACGAGGTCACCAGTGTGTGACCGGTGTCTTTCTCGAAGTCCGCTGCAATCGCCTGAATAGGTGCGCTGAAGTTGGCAGCCACCGCGACCTGGACTTCATTCGCTTGGGCAATGCCAGCAGTGAATGCGGCGAGCAAAGTGGCCAGGCAAGCAGGGGCTAACCGTGGGGTACCAATGGTCATGAAGCGGCTCCGTTACAGGCGAATGATTCGAGGGTGACTCGCTATATACGCGAATATATAGCGAAACGCCTGCAAACGGAACGCCGTGGATAAGAACCCTGGTCAGGCTATCGATGCAGCAGTTTTGCCAGGCCTTCTTCGGCCAAGCGCCGGGTCAGTTCTGCGCTGGTCAATTCCATGCCCAAGGTAAACGCCTGCCCGGCCCAGAGATTGCTGAAGTCAGCTTCGCCTTTGGCGCGCAATGGCATCAGCGCACCGCCAGCCAGTGGAAAGGCCGGAGCGTTGGCATTCATCGGCCCAAGTTCGTGCATGACCCGGTTGAATATCCCTCGCGCCGCACGTCCGGTAAAAATGTTGGTCAGGGCCGTTTGGCTTTCCTTGGCGGTGCGCAAGGCCTTGTGATGGGAGGCGCTGACCTTGGCTTCCGGTGTAAACAGATACGCCGTGCCCACTTGCACCGCTGAAGCTCCCAGCATGAAAGCCGCCGCAACACCTCGCGCATCGGCAATGCCACCTGCGGCGATCACCGGGACCTTCACGGCATCGACAACCTGCGGCACCAGGGCAAAAGTGCCCACCTGGCTGCTGAGGTCATCGCTGAGAAACATCCCGCGGTGTCCGCCGGCTTCGTAGCCCATGGCAATGATCGCGTCACAGCCATGCTGTTCCAGCCAGATCGCTTCTTCGACGGTGGTGGCCGACGACAGCACTTTGGCTCCGGTAGCTTTTACGCGATCGAGCAGGGATTTTTCCGGCAGGCCAAAGTGAAAACTCACCACTTCAGGGCGGAACGCTTCGATCACTTCACAGGCAGCGGCATCGAACGGCGCGCGATTGGATATGGGTGTCGGCGCATCGAAATCGACACCCAGCTCGCGGTAATAGGGTTGCAACAGGTTTTTCCAGTCTTGCGCGCGTTGCTCGTCGACGGGTGGCGGTTGATGGCAGAAAAAGTTGACGTTGATCGGACGCTGGCACTGTAGCCGGATGGTCTTCAATTCATCGCGCAACTGATCGACAGTTAGCATGGCCGCTGGCATTGAACCGAGGCCGCCGGCGTTGCTCGCGGCGATGACCATCGAAGAGTGGGTGGCACCGGCCATGGGCGCCTGAATGATCGGCAGTTCGATCCCGAGCAAGTCAAGAATGCGGGTGTCTGGCCATTGACTCATTTTGATGTCCTCCGACGTTCAGCCCGGGCAGGGCAGCAGAAAAGATTTGTAGCAGCAATGCTTGAGTCAAGGCCAGCGATGTTTGCTGACGGGAGCGCCGCAGGTCATGGCCAACCCCCTGTTTGGCTATTTGGCTTAAAGTCGAGTACGGGGATTTTTTGCGATGTGGTATCTAAATCACACCACAATGGGGTGATCTCACCAGGAGGCAGTCATGTTCCAAGGTATTTTGATCGACAAAGACGAAAGCGGTTACCGGGCCACACTGCAACAGATCAATGACGATCAACTGCCCGAGGGCGATGTAACGGTGCGCGTGGCGTACAGCACGTTGAACTTCAAGGACGGCCTTGCGATCACTGGCAGCAGCCCGGTGGTGCGAAAATTCCCCATGGTGCCCGGGATCGATCTGGCGGGAACCGTCGAAGTCAGTGGGCATCCGGACTACAAGGCCGGCGACAAAGTCCTGCTCAATGGCTGGGGTGTCGGTGAAGGGCATTGGGGCGGTCTGGCCCAGAAAGCCCGCTTGAATGGTGATTGGTTGATACCGCTGCCAGCGGCATTCACTGCTGCTCAGGCAATGGCCATCGGCACGGCGGGTTACACGGCGATGCTGTGCATCCTGGCGCTTGAGCACAACGGCGTAACGCCCGAGCAAGGTGAAATCCTGGTCACGGGTGCCAATGGCGGCGTCGGCAGCTTTGCCATCGCGCTACTGAGCCGCTTGGGTTATCGAATGGTCGCGTCCACTGGGCGCACGTCCGAGCACGACTATCTAAAACAATTGGGCGCCAGTGAAATCATTGACCGCGCGACATTGTCGGAGCCGGGCAAGCCTCTGGCGAAGGAGCGTTGGGCGGGCGTGATCGACTCGGTCGGCAGCCACACCCTTGCCAATGCCTGCGCCAGCACCAAGGCCAATGGCACGGTGGCCGCATGCGGGCTGGCGCAAGGCATGGATTTCCCGGCATCGGTTGCGCCATTCATTTTGCGCGGCGTGACCCTGGCGGGTATCAACAGCGTGACGCAACCCAAGGCCAAGCGTGTGGAAGCCTGGCGCCGTCTGGCCCAGGATCTGGACTTCAATCTGTTGCCACTGATCAGCCACGAGATCGCATTGAGCGAAGCAATAGACGCGGCGCCGCGTTTATTGGCCGGACAGTTGCGCGGTCGGGTTGTCGTGGATGTGAATCGCTGAGGCGTTCGCCTGGAAAAGCTGTCGCAACCTGCGGCAGCGCCTGCACAGATCTACTGCGATTCGCGCTCCAACAACTGCCGTTTGCGCTCCACGCCCCAACGATATCCCGAAAGATTGCCATCGCTGCGCACCACGCGATGGCAAGGGATCGCCACTGCCAGGCTGTTAGCGCCACAGGCTTGCGCTACCGCGCGAACCGCTTTTGGCGCGCCGATGCACTGGGCAATCTCGGCGTAGCTGGCGGTGCTGCCGACTGGAATGTCCCGCAAGGCCTGCCAGACGCGCTCCTGAAATGCTGTGCCGCGCACGTCCAGCGGCAAGTCGAGGCCAAGCGCCGGCGTCTCGATGAAGCCGACAACCTGGGCAATCAGGCGCTCGAAGTCCTGGTCGGCGCCAATCAGATTGGCCCGGCGAAACTTGTCCTGCAGATCGCACACCAGCTGATGCGGATCATCGCCCAGCAGAATCGCGCAAACCCCGCGCTCGCTTTGCGCCACCAGAATCGCCCCAAGTGAACACTGACCGACAGCAAAGCGAATGTCGTTGTTGTGGCCCGCTGCGCGGTACTCGGCGGGTTTCATGCCCAGAAGCTGATCGGCTGCCTCGTAGAAACGACTGTTGGAATTGAAGCCCGCGTCGTACAACGCCTCGGTCACAGAATTGCCATCCGCCAGGCGCTCGCGCACGCGGCGGGAGCGATGGGCAGCGGCGTAGCCTTTTGGGGTCAGGCCGGTGACGGCCTTGAAGACCCGGTGGAAGTGAAAGCTGCTCAGGCCGGCGACGTCTGCCAGTTCGCCGAGGGCTGGCAGCGTCTCGGCGTTTTCAATCTGCCGACACGCAGCGGCCACGGTGGCGGCGTGCTGCGCGGCGATGTCGCTTTGATCCTTGGCAGCGCGTTTGCTTGGTCTGTAACCCGCTGCTTGAGCGAGCTCGGGGGTATCGAAGAATTCCACATTCTGCGGTTTTGGCAGGCGTGCCAGGCTGCTGGGATTGCAGTAGATGCCGGTGGTTTTCACCGCGTAGACAAACTGCCCGTCGGCTTGCGGGTCACGCGCTACCACCGCGGCCCAGCGAGGGTCGTTTTCGGTGGAGATTTTTTTCGATTGGCTTGTCATGGTTGGATGTCCGTTGACCCGTTTCCTGCAGGTTAACCACGCGTCCGTGTCGTCACACTCCGCTGCTTGCGGTCAAATTCCAAGGCTTCAGCCCGCGGTACGAAAGGTGAAGTTGATCCGTTGTTCACCCAGGCGCGGATGATGTCCTGGCTTGATAGGCAGTACGCCGTGATAACGCAAGCGATCGACACCGCCCCACACCACGATGTCACCGTGCAGCAGCGGCACTCTTCGGCTCTTGTCGCTGCGTTCAAAACCGCCGAACAGGAACATGGCGGGCAAGCCCAGGGAAACCGAAACGATGGGCGCAGCGTAGGAGCTTTCGTTTTTGTCCTGATGCAAAGACATCTTCGACCCAGGAATATAACGATTAATCAGGCAGGAATCCGGGACGAATTCGGCAAACCCTGCTTCTCGCGCCGCCGCCTGCGCCAACTGAAAAAACACCTCAGGCATGGCGGGCCAGGGGTGCCCGGTCTGCGGATCGATTCGGCTATAGCGGTAACCGCTGCGGTCAGTGGTCCAGCCAAGCGTGCCGCAACTGCTCAGGGCAACTGACATGGTAAAGCCGCCAGGCGTGACCATCTGCCGGAACGGCGCTGCCGCCAGCACCGATTCCAGTGCGGGCAGCAACCGATCCAGCCAGGGCAAGGCAAAACCTCGCAGCACGCAGGACTGTTCGCCGATCTGTTCGCAGCGGGGCGCCTGTTGAGGCTCCGCGTCAGCGAACAAATCAAGAAGGGGTGGTTTCATGGCATTCATAACGCATCGTGAAAGATGATGTTACAACGCTTTGCTGACACTGATGTCGCTGATGACGTCTTCGGTTTGGCCATGAATAGCATCCAGCGCCGCCTTGGCTTCTGCCTCGCTGCCATTTTCCAGTTGGGCAAACTCGAAACGACGTTCGCCGTTGAGCTTGTACTTGATGACGTATTTGGTCGTTTGAGCCACGGTCATACCTGTCTATGTGCGTAGTGAAGCGCCACTCAGCTCAATTTCGTGCTGGAGCGGCGGATGATCTTGATCGAATGGGTCAGGGTCGGTTTACGGGTCACGCTGATCGCCCGGCGGTTGACGGTGTCGATGGTGATGTTCCAGAAACCGGTGCTCGGCGCGGTGATGCGGGCCGGGAACGTATCGAACGCGCCGCCGTGGTAAGTGTGACGGCCGCCATTCTTGAAGCTGCGGAAGTTGGCGTCGTTCATCAAACGGATGTTGCACATCTGCGAACATTGAATGACGACGATGTCGTCTTCGTTGAGGTGCTCGCGTTGGTGAATGAATTTCATGGGCGCCTCCAGAAGGGCTTTTACTACAAAATCAAAACGATACAAGGCAATGCGCGCAGTTTATCAGCCCTGACACCTGAAAATCCGGCCGCCGGGCTGCGCTTTGGCAATTAAAAACAGTTATTTCACATTCGATGAGTGATAAATGCACCCGGCTTCGGAGAAAAACCGTATCGGTGCTGTCGGAGGGTCTTTATCGGAGATTTCGTATGAAGTGGGGTGCGTGGGTCCTGCCATTGGTCTTGGCAATGAGTGGTTGTGCAAGCGTCTCGGACATCAACGAAACGCTGCCCACCATGAGTGTGATTTCAGGCAAGAAACCTCATGAATACGCGCAATGCCTGGGCGAAAAGCTCGCCGACAGTCGCGGCGCCTTGCAAGTCGAATCGCAGAAAGATGGGGTGCGGGTAATCGTTCCGCAGAAGCTTTCATCAGGTCCGGCGGCCGTTTTCGATATCGAAGAACGCTCCGGTGGCAGCAGTATCAAGCTGCATGAACGTATTTCCAATGTGCCGTTACGCCCTTGGGATGTGCGCAATGCCGCCACAGCCTGCATTTCTGGCTGATAAACTGTCGACCCTACACATCGATGCCGCCAAAGCGACGCTTTGGCGGCATTTGTCATTTATGGAGTCGGGCATGAAGCGAGAGCGGGTACGGGAGCGGCACGCAGAGGGGCATATCTGTGCCACCCATGTGATTCAGAATCCGGCCGATCCGGGGGAATGGATCGTGTTTTTCAAGAAAAGCGCCGGGCGCAGTTTTTTCCTGGTGGATGACAACGACGAAGTCGAGTCCTTCAGCAGTCTCGATGATCTGATCGAGACCGTGCGTGGCCTCGGGATCAAATTCGCCGAAATCCATATATAAGGCGGGCAAGCTGCCTTATTTGCAGACCACCACGACATTACGGTTCTTGTAGTTACCGACATCGACGCCCAGGGTTTTATCGCTCTCCGCTGGCGCCGGGCTGCCGTCAGTGCCAACGATGCGGTAACCGGTGCCGGCACAGGATGCATCGGCCTTTTCGTAACAGGTCGCCCAGGAGTTCGCTTCTCCTGAGCAATCAATCGCCAAGCCTTGCTCACCGTTATTCAGGTAGGTGGTTTCGGATGTTGCACAGCCACCGAGGGCCAATACCGCAATCAGCGGCAAAAATTTAGTCATGTCGTAGTCGTCGTCAGGAGGGGTAGGCAAATGCTGTGACAGCGCCAGTTGCAAAAGGTTATAGCCAAAGGCCACTTCTTCTACAAAAAGCACAAAAAAGCCCTGCGCAATGGCAGGGCTGCGGGCGTGTCAGGCCTCGATCAATTCTTGTCCTTGCCGCGGCGCTTGGGTTCCGGGTGTTCAAGTTCCAGCACCGATGCCACTTCGATTGCCAGGGCTTCGGTTGGGAAAGGCCCGGCAATATTCTCGCCGTTGACGCTGGCGACCCACCATTGGCCGTCTTTCGCCTTGTTGATCAAGAATCCGTTGACGCTTTTTGCTGCCGACATCTATCTGCCTCGTTGGCTGGTTCAATCGCGCCATGATAGCGCCAAACGCACCTGACGGGTGCCAATGGGTGTAGGGTGGTGCGTTTGTTGACAATTGATAACCGTGCAAGTCTGCCGGTCTCTGCTATCAATAAGAGGCGACGCAGCGATCTGCGCGGATCCGTGCGGAACTATCCGCTCGAATATTTCTCTATGTTGACATCGGTTAGCCAGCGCGGGGCATTGTAAGGTGCACGCCGCCTGATTAGACTGCGCCGAAACTCGTACACACAGCCCTTTCAAGGACTTATATGATCAAGAAATGCTTGTTCCCAGCAGCCGGTTACGGTACTCGCTTCCTGCCAGCGACTAAAGCCATGCCCAAAGAAATGCTGCCGGTGGTAAACAAGCCACTGATCCAGTACGGCGTCGAAGAAGCACTGGATGCCGGTTTGACCGAAATCTCCATCGTCACCGGTCGTGGCAAGCGCGCTCTTGAAGACCATTTCGACATCAGCTACGAGCTGGAAAACCAGATCAAGGGCACCGACAAGGAGAAATACCTGGTCGGCATCCGCAAGCTGCTCGACAACTGCTCGTTCTCCTACACCCGTCAGACCGAAATGAAAGGCCTGGGTCACGCGATCCTGACCGGTCGTCCACTGATCGGCGACGAACCTTTCGCGGTCGTGCTGGCGGACGACTTGTGCGTCAACCTTGAAGGCGACGGCGTACTGACCCAGATGGTCAAGCTGTACAAGCAGTTCCGCTGCTCGATCGTGGCCATCCAGGAAGTCGATCCGCAAGAGACCAACAAGTACGGCGTCATCGCCGGCGAGATGATCCGCGACGACATCTACCGTGTGCACAGCATGGTCGAAAAACCAAAGCCTGAAGACGCGCCGTCGAACCTGGCCATCATCGGTCGCTACATCCTGACCCCGGACATCTTCGACCTGATCGAACAGACCGAGCCAGGCAAAGGCGGCGAAATCCAGATCACCGACGCCCTGATGAAGCAAGCCCAGAACGGCTGCGTAATGGCCTACAAGTTCAAAGGCAAGCGCTTCGACTGCGGCGGCGCCGAAGGCTACATCGACGCGACCAACTTCTGCTTCGAGAACTTCTACAAGACGGGTAAGGCTTACTGATAGCGCCTTGGTTGCTTGGTTTGAAAAAAAGACCCCGACTTGTTCGGGGTTTTTTTTGATCGAAATTCAGGAGCTTATTTCTTTTTGGAAATACTTTTCCTGTTGCCTGATTGACCATGCGTTGCCATTAATGAACTCGACCAAACGCTGGCAAAGGAGTGCTCATGGTTTGGTTCACGGCTGCATAGATGCATGCCCGTGAACTTCAGTGGGGACAAGGAGTTTAGCTAATGGCGTTAACTAATGACTCAACTCATGGCAAAACAAAATCAATACGCTGGTTAAGCCTGAGCGTGCTGATGCTGCCTGTGTTGCTAGTGACCGTTGATAATACGGTGCTCGGATTCGCGCTACCAAAAATTGCCGAGGCCCTGCGTCCGAGCGCTAGCCAGCAGTTGTGGATGATCGATGCTTATTCGCTGGTCCTGGCGGGATTGTTGGTGTCGATGGGTAGTCTGGGAGATCGAATCGGTCATCGTAAGTTGTTGCTGGCCGGGTCTTTGGGTTTTGCCATTGTGTCGGTGCTAACCGCGTATTCCGGTACCGCTCCGCAACTGATTGCCGGGCGTGCTTGCATGGGCATTTTCGGAGCAATGCTGATGCCCTCAACGTTGGCATTGATACGTTCGGTATTTGAAGATCGAGAAGAGCGCAGGCTGGCGGTTGCAATCTGGGCAACGACGTTGACCGTCGGTTCGGCACTGGGACCCTTGGTAGGCGGGGTATTGCTGGAGTTTTTCAGTTGGGGGTCGATTTTCCTGTTGGCGGTGCCCGTGTTGGTGCCATTGCTGGTATTGGGACCATTGTTGTTGCCCGAATCGGAGCGAGATGCTTCAGGACCCTTGGATCCGATAAGCATCCTGCAATCAATGGTAGCCCTTGGTGCCATTGTTTATGGCATTAAACACAGCGCCAGTGATGGTATCGACTGGATGGCGCTGACAGCATTTGCAGGTGGCGCAGTCGCGGGCTGGTTATTTGTGCGTCGACAGTTACGACTACCAGTGCCGCTGATGGATCTGAGTCTGTTCCGCAGTGGCACCTTTAGCGGCTCTGTCGCAATCAATTTGATGAGCCTCGCGTTTCTCGTCGGCTTCGTTTTCTTTACCACTCAGTTCCTGCAGATCGTTCTTCAGATGTCGCCCTTGAACGCTAGCCTCGCGTTGGTTCCAGGTCAGATTATGGCGATTGTAGTGGGGATGGCGGTTGTGCCTGTCGCACAGCGATTACAAGTGCATGTGTTGATACCGATTTTGATGGCGTTTGCTGGAGCGGCGTTTTTGCTGGTCGCCAGCATGGGCAGTAGTCTGAGCGTTCTGGTGGTGGCTTTTGCCTTGTTGAATATCGGTGTAGGCGCGATCGCCACGGTATCCAATGATGTGATTCTGTCAGCAGCACCTCCAGCAAAGGCGGGCGCAGCGTCGGCCATTAGCGAAACAGCCTATGAAGTCGGCGTAGTTTTGGGCACCACTGTACTCGGCGGTGTCGTCACTGCCTACTATCGCGGTGCGTTGCAGCTACCGGTGTTTCTAACCGAATTGCAGATGGTTCTGGCTACGGAGACGCTGTCTGGTGCCCATAATGTGGCAGCAGGCCTGTCAGGTGACCAAGCGAATGAGTTGATGGCACAGGCGGGAAGGGCATTCGAAGGTGGAATCGGTTTGGTTTCGTGGGTGACGTCCGGCTTGGCTCTCATGGCGATTTTGATGGCCTGGCGCTGTTTGCGGGCAGCCAAAATGCAATCTGCAGAGGGCCATTGATCGAAAACGGAGGCTGCGTCATACATCGCGTGCCGCCAGCGTTTTAGTGCAAAGCTTGCTCAATGGCGGCTCGCAGGTATGCTGATCACCTGCCGAGGAGATAGACAATGGCCTACGATTTTGATCTTTATGTGATTGGCGCCGGTTCCGGCGGTGTGCGGGCTGCGCGGTTTGCGGCGGGTTTTGGGGCGAAGGTGGGCGTGGCCGAGAGCCGTTACCTGGGCGGCACTTGTGTGAACGTCGGTTGCGTGCCGAAAAAGCTGCTGGTTTACGGCGCGCACTTTGCCGAAGATTTTGAGCAGGCGTCGGGTTTTGGCTGGACGCTGGACGAAGCGCAGTTCGATTGGTCGACGCTGATCGCCAACAAGGATCGCGAGATCAATCGCCTCAATGGTATCTACCGCAACTTGCTGGTCAACAGTGGTGTGACGCTGCATGAAGGCCACGCGAAGATCGTCGATCCGCATCAGATCGAGGTCAATGGCGAGCGTTTCACCGCGAAGAATATCCTGATCGCCACTGGCGGCTGGCCGCAGATCCCGGACATTCCGGGGCATGAACACGCGATCAGTTCCAACCAGGCGTTTTTCCTCAAAGAACTGCCCAAGCGTGTGCTGGTGGTAGGCGGTGGTTACATTGCGGTCGAATTTGCCGGGATTTTCCATGGCCTCGGTGCGCAAACCACGCTGCTGTATCGCGGTGAACTGTTCCTGCGTGGCTTTGACGGTTCCGTGCGCAAGCATTTGCAGGAAGAGCTGACCAAGCGCGGCATGGACCTGCAGTTCAACGCCGACATCGAACGCATCGACAAGCAGGCTGATGGCAGCCTGAAAGTCACGCTCAAGGACGGTCGTCAGCTGGAAGCCGATTGCGTGTTTTACGCCACGGGTCGCAGGCCGATGCTGGACAATCTCGGATTGGAGAACACCGCGGTCAAGCTCGACAAGAAAGGCTTTGTCGAGGTGGATGAGCAGTATCAGACCGCCGAACCGTCGATCCTGGCGCTGGGTGATGTGATCGGTCGGGTGCAACTGACACCTGTGGCGTTGGCCGAAGGCATGGCGGTGGCGCGCCGTTTGTTCAAGCCTGAGCAATATCGCCCAGTGGATTACAAGATGATCCCGACGGCGGTGTTCAGCTTGCCGAACATTGGCACCGTCGGCTTGACCGAAGAAGAGGCGCGCGACGCCGGGCATGACGTCGTGATCTACGAAAGCCGCTTCCGCCCAATGAAGCTGACTTTGACCGAATGCCAGGAGCGCACGCTGATGAAGCTGGTGGTGGACGGCAAGTCCGACAAGGTGCTGGGTTGCCACATGGTCGGGCCGGACGCCGGTGAAATCGTTCAGGGCCTGGCGATTGCCTTGAAGGCAGGCGCTACCAAGCGCCACTTCGACGAAACCATCGGCGTGCACCCGACGGCCGCCGAAGAGTTCGTCACCATGCGTACGCCGGTCGCCGGTTAATCGTCTTTGGCTGCGTCTGCCGCCGCTGCTGCTGCAGCGGCCAGACGTACGCTTTCTTCCAGCGCTGCCTGGGTTTTCGTCAGTTCAATTTCCAGTGCTTTGTTGATGTGCGATTGCTCATCGATGTTCTGTTTTTGCGCCTGACTTTCCAACAGGGCAACGCGCAGGCGTTCCTGGAGGAGGGTCCGTTCGGCGTCGACACGGGTGGCCTGTTCCAGTAGTTGGTCCTGACGGTTATTGCTTTGCTTGAGTTGATCCTGCAACAGGCTCAGCTCACGCAACGTTCCGCGGTTCTCCGTGAGCAATCGTTCGTTGTCACGGTGCAACTGCGTGATTTCGTCCTGGCGCACCAGCGCATTTTGCTGCGCTTGGCGCAACTCCATCTGCAACTGTTGCACCTGACTTTCATGACGGCTGAGTTCCTGTTCGCGCTGCTCCTTGACGGCATTGCGGTAGTGCTCAAGAGCATCGCGGGCATGCAGGTGCTTTTCTTCCAGCGAGCGGATTTGCTCGTCTTTGTCTTGCAAGCGTAATTCGAAATCCGCCAGCGCCTGGTTCAATCCGGCGTTGCGGGTCTGTTCGGCCTGCAGCGTAGCCAGGGTTTCTTGCAGGGATTCGTGTTCTTGAGTCAGCGCCAGGCTCTGGATTTCATACTGCTCGTGGAGTTCGTTGTTGGTTTCCTGCGCTTCTGTCAGCTGGGCTTCAAGCGCTTTGCGCTGCTGCTCGAACTGTTCGCGGGCCTGATCAATCGGCTCTTGCGCCTGTTCTTTCAGGCGTTGCGCCAGTCGCGAAACCAAGGCCAGCAGTTCATCGTCGATCGGTTCGGCGGGTTCGGCTTCTACGCGCTGAGCGCCGTCGTCCAGTTCCTTGAGATAGCGATGAATGGTGGTTTTGGAGCCGGTATTGCCCATTTCGATCCGCACTGCATCGATGCTCGGGTTCTCACCGCGGGCAAGAATGGCCAAACGGGCCGCTTGCACGACCGCCTTATTTACACCGCCACGGGCCATGACTACTCCTACAATTTCGTAATGTGGTACGTACTACCTGAATACACATTGTACCATTCAATCATAGAAGTTAAATACAAAGCGTTATTGACACGGGATATACTGGTATTACCCCATGTGATACAGCAAAAGCCGTGAATTTTCCCGCTGAAACGGTACGTTTTCGAGATCTGCGCCATGACTGAACTGGACCGCTACCTGCAAGCCGCCACCCGCGACAACACCCGTCGCAGTTATCGCGCGGCAATCGAGCACTTCGAAGTCAGTTGGGGCGGGTTTCTGCCGGCCACCAGCGACAGCGTTGCGCGCTACCTGGTTGCCCATGCAGGCGTGTTGTCGATCAATACGCTCAAGTTGCGTTTGTCGGCGCTAGCGCAATGGCACAACAGCCAGGGTTTTGCCGATCCGACCAAGGCGCCCGTGGTGCGCAAGGTGTTCAAAGGGATTCGTGCGTTGCACCCCGCGCAAGAGAAACAGGCGCAGCCGTTGCAGCTTCAGCATCTGGAGCAAGTGATTGGCTGGCTCGAACAGGAGGCGGCAACCGCCAGGGCACAGGGCGATCGCCCCGGTTTGCTGCGGGCAAAGCGCGACAGCGCGCTGATTCTGCTGGGCTTCTGGCGCGGGTTTCGCAGCGACGAGTTGTGCCGCGTACAGATTGAACATGTACAGGTCAACGCCAACTCGGGCATTACGCTCTACCTGCCGCGCAGCAAGAGTGATCGGGAAAACCTCGGCAAGACTTACCAGACACCGGCGCTGCAACGCCTGTGTCCGGTGCAGGCCTACATCGACTGGATCACCGAAGCTGCGCTGGTGCGCGGGCCGGTTTTCCGTGGCATTGATCGCTGGGGGCATTTGAGTGAGGAGGGGCTTCACGCCAACAGCGTGATCCCATTGCTGCGACAAGCGCTGGAGCGCGCGGGGATTGCCGCCGAGCTCTACACCAGTCACTCGTTACGCCGCGGCTTTGCGTCCTGGGCGCATCAGGCCGGATGGGATTTGAAATCGTTGATGAGTTACGTCGGCTGGAAGGACATGAAGTCGGCCATGCGCTATATCGAAGCCAGCCCGTTTCTCGGTATGGCGCGCTTGCCTGAAAATGCGCTGGTTCCCTGAGCCAAGCGCAAGGGCGCCCTCACTGCAATTCCCCAGATACCGTTTTCTTCTATTAATACTGTTGGCTAATAGCCAAAGCCAATCAGCAGCATCAGGTTTGCCAATGAGCCAACCGTCCGTCGAGTGGGTAAAGTTCTCCCCATCAACTTCTTAACCCCTGACGGAGAGTCAACGATGCCTATCATCAACAGCCAAGTTAAACCATTCAAAGCTGACGCATTCAAAAATGGCGACTTCGTAAAAGTCTCGGACGCTGACCTGAAAGGCAAGTGGTCTGTAGTTTTCTTCTACCCAGCAGACTTCACCTTCGTTTGCCCAACCGAGCTGGAAGACCTGGCTGACAACTACGATGCCTTCCAGAAGCTGGGCGTCGAGATCTACAGCGTTTCCACCGACACCCATTTTGCCCACGCTGCCTGGCACAACACTTCGCCAGCCATTGGCAAAATCCAGTACACCATGATCGGCGACCCGACCCACGCGATCTCCCGCAACTTCGACGTGCTGATCGAAGAAGCTGGTCTGGCTGACCGTGGCACCTTCGTGATCAACCCTGAAGGCCAGATCAAAATCGTTGAACTGAACGACGGCGGTGTAGGCCGTGACGCCTCCGAGCTGCTGCGCAAGATCAAGGCTGCTCAGTACGTCGCTGCTCACCCAGGCCAGGTTTGCCCAGCCAAGTGGAAAGAAGGCGAGGCCACTCTGGCTCCGTCCCTGGACCTGGTCGGCAAGATCTAAGTCAGTGACGCGCTTCATCAGGGCGGACTTCCGCACCTTCTAAGCAAGCTGCACCGCCCACTAAAAACGCCCGGGCGAGATTCGCTCGGGCGTTTTTTTATGCACCAAATTCAAGGAAATCGCCCGTATGTTGGACACCAATCTTAAAGCCCAGTTGAAATCGTACCTGGAACGGGTCACCCAGCCGATCGAGATCGTTGCATCCCTCGACGACGGTGCGAAATCCCAGGAAATGCTTGAATTGCTGAAGGACGTTGCCAGTCTTTCCAGCCAGATTACTTTGCTCGACAACGGTGACGATGCACGCAAGCCATCGTTCTCGATCAATCGCCCGGGTGCCGACATCAGCCTGCGTTTCGCCGGCATCCCCATGGGTCACGAATTCACGTCGCTGGTGTTGGCTCTGCTGCAGGTTGGCGGTCATCCATCGAAGGCCAGCGCTGAAGTCATTGAACAGATCCGTTCGCTCAAAGGTGAGTTCAACTTCGAGACTTACTTCTCGCTGTCCTGCCAGAACTGCCCCGACGTAGTCCAGGCATTGAATCTGATGGCCGTACTCAACCCGAACATCCGCCACGTCGCTATCGACGGTGCGCTGTTCCAGGCTGAAGTCGATGAGCGTCAGATCATGGCGGTGCCGAGCATCTACCTCAATGGTGTGAACTTCGGCCAGGGCCGCATGGGCCTGGAGGAAATCCTCGCCAAGATCGACACCAGCGGCATCGAGCGTCAGGCTGAAAAGATCAGCGCCAAAGACGCGTTTGACGTGCTGGTGGTCGGCGGTGGCCCGGCCGGTGCCTCGGCAGCGATTTATGCCGCGCGTAAAGGCATTCGTACCGGTGTGGCGGCTGAGCGTTTCGGTGGACAGGTGCTGGACACCATGGCCATCGAGAACTTCATCTCGGTGCAGGAAACCGAAGGACCGAAACTGGCCGTAGCGCTGGAAGAACACGTTAAACAGTACGATGTGGACATCATGAACCTGCAGCGTGCCGACAAACTGGTGCCTGGCAAAGAGGGTGAGCTGCACGAGGTCCACTTCGCCAGCGGCGCGAAACTCAAAGCCAAGACCGTGATCCTGGCGACGGGTGCGCGGTGGCGTGAAATGAACGTCCCCGGCGAGCAGCAGTACCGCAACAAGGGCGTGGCGTACTGCCCGCATTGCGACGGTCCGCTGTTCAAAGGCAAGCGCGTTGCGGTGATTGGCGGCGGTAACTCCGGCGTCGAAGCGGCCATTGACCTGGCCGGTATCGTCTCCCACGTCACGCTGCTGGAGTTCGACGTACAACTGCGCGCCGATGCGGTACTGCAGCGCAAGTTGCACAGCCTGCCCAACGTCACCGTGATTACCAGTGCGCAAACCACTGAAGTGACTGGCGATGGACAGAAGGTCAACGGCTTGCGTTACAAGGATCGTCAGAGTGACGAACTGCGTACTGTTGAGCTGGAAGGGATCTTCGTGCAGATCGGCCTGTTGCCGAACACCGATTGGCTCAAGGGCACCATCGAGCTGTCGCCGCGCGGCGAGATCATCGTCGATGCCCGTGGTGAAACGTCAATCCCTGGCATGTTTGCCGCCGGTGACGTAACGACCGTGCCGTACAAGCAGATCGTGATTGCGGTGGGCGAGGGCGCCAAGGCTTCCCTGAGCGCATTTGATCACTTGATCCGAACTTCAGCCCCGGCGTAAACCGGGACGCTGAAAATACAAAACCCCATGAGTGATCATGGGGTTTTTGTTTTTCTTTACATGATCGTTCCCACGCTCTGCGTGGGAATGCAGCCCAGGACGCTCCGCGTCCTCAAAAGCGTGACGCAGAGCGTCACAGGAGGCGTTACCACGCAGAGCGTGGGAACGATCAGTGGCAGCAAACTTTTTTACAGCGGTGCCGGCTGAATGATCTCGACCCAGTAAGTGATGAACGCCAGGCTCTTCATGCGGCCATCGGTCAAACGCTTACATGATCGTTCCCACGCTCTGCGTGGGAATGCAGCCCAGGACGCTCCGCGTC
>NZ_RCOB01000173.1:0-33068 GCF_004307665.1 Pseudomonas sp. Sample_16 | reverse complement strand
TTACATGATCGTTCCCACGCTCTGCGTGGGAATGCAGCCCAGGACGCTCCGCGTCCTCAAAAGCGTGACGCAGAGCGTCACAGGAGGCGTTACCACGCAGAGCGTGGGAACGATCAGTGGCAGCAAACTTTTTTACAGCGGTGCCGGCTGAATGATCTCGACCCAGTAAGCATCCGGGTCCTTGATGAACGCCAGGCTCTTCATGCGGCCATCGGTCAAACGTTTCTGGAAATCGCAGCCCAGTGCTTCGAAACGCTCGCACGCGGCGACGATATCCGGTACCGAGATACAGATGTGGCCGAACCCGCGCGGATCAGTGTTGCCGTTGTGATAGGCAAAGTCCGGGTCGTTTTCGGTGCCGTGGTTGTGAGTCAGTTCGAGGATGCCAGGGATCGACTTCATCCACTCGGTGCGTGCAGCGGCGTCGGCAGGAATCTGCGCCTTATCGACCAGCGCGAGGAAGTACAGGCTGAATTCGGCTTCCGGGAAATCGCGTTTTTCTACCAGCGTGAAACCCAGGATGCGGGTGTAGAAGTCCAGGGACTTGGTGATGTCCTTGACCCGCAACATGGTGTGGTTGAACACGAATTTTTGCGTGGCGGTGTCAGGTTGTGCGGTAACACCGGGGAAGGTGTTCAGTTCTTGCAGGCTCATGGGCCCTCCGGAAATAAGTGGGGCTGACGATTGGCGACAATGATACGCAAGGGATGCGACATCACCAAACCCAAAGCGTCGGCTATTGCCTGACAGTCGGTCGAGGCTCAGACTTCACCGCTCATCCTGCGAGTGTTCATGGCAATGATTCGAATCGGCACATCGGTACTCATTTTGATTGGCATGTGGTGTGGGGTTGCCAGTGCGGATGCTGAAGCGCCGGTCATGCCCTGGCCCGCCGGTTGGCAGGTCGAAGCGATCGAGCAAGGGACGGCTGCGCCAGGCGTTTCTCGTCAGCGCGCGGTGAAAAACGATCACGGCGGGACGCCAGTCATGGTGATGGAGTTGACCATGACACGGGTGGAAAGCGGGCACCAAGTAAACCTGGAGGGCGTGTTGCTGGAGATGCGCAAGTCGGTGCAAAAAGACTTCTTTCAAAGCGGCTATCAAAGTGTTTGCAATCGCATACATCCGACAACGTTGAGCCGTTTATCGGCATTGGAATCTACCTGCGCCATCACGCAAAACGGTCGTCATGTGCTTTCTCAAACTTTGGTAGCTGCCGTTGACGGCGATAAGGCCTATGTTCTTTCCTACGCGGGGCAGGCCGAGGCTTACAAAACAAGTCAGGATGAAATAGAGGCGGTGCGCAACGGCTTGAAACTTTAGCCAAAGACTTTAGTGGCTGCAGGCTTTGCGCAAGGATGAAGTACTTTAGATGCCCAATGGGATTAAGCCTAAAGTTAGTCGGCAAGTAGCGAGTTGATCGACGCACTTCGTTGCATTTAGATGGTATTCATGAAAAAGCCCTGCATTGGCAGGGCTTTTTTTACGGCGCGAATTTAGCCGCGCAGCCAGGAGTCAACGGTGGAAGCGCCGTATTGTTCCTTCCAGGCTTTCAGGCCGCGATGGTTGCCGCCCTTGGTTTCAATCAGCTCGCCGGTGTGCGGGTTCTGATAAACCTTGACCACGCGAGCGCGGCGGGTTTTAGGTGCGGCAGCCTGTTGCAGGCCGGACTTGCCCGGGTTCGGATCGAGGATGGCGATGATGTCGCGCAGGCTCTTGCCGTAGGTTTTCATCAGCCCCTGGAGCTTTTCTTCGAATTCGATTTCCTTCTTGAGCCCGGCATCGTTCTTCAGGGACTCAAGCTGCTTGAGCTGTTCTTGAAGGGCCTTTTCGGCTGCACGGAATTCAGCGAGTCTGGACAATATCTTTACTCCAATAGTGTGTTTGGCTGATACCAACCGCAAACAAAGCTATAAGCCAAGAGCCTTGAAGCGACTCGGTGATAAATGGCGCACCTGCGAAATTACCGCAGGCATGAAAAATTGTAGTAGTTAATTGGCCAAGAGTAAATCATGTCTTTTTCTTCATGTAACAAGAGTAGTCTTTTGAATCAAATTGTGTACCCGTTGACCGTCTCATCGCATAAGGCCAAGGGTTAATGACCACTTAATGCACTAATGAATTCCGCGCCAGGCAGCGGTCGGCCGAACAGATAGCCTTGCTGAAAGTTAACGTTATGAGCGGTCAGGTAATCACTTTGCTCTTGGGTTTCTACACCTTCTGCAACCATTGCAAGATCGAGCTTGCCCGCAAGTTGAATGATGGCGTCGAGAATATGGCTGGAGGGGGTGTCAATGCCGATCATTGCGACAAAGCTTTGGTCGATTTTCAGAAAGTCGACATTGAATTCGCGCAGGTAGCCCAGGCTGGAATGTCCGGTGCCAAAGTCATCGATGGCGATCATTACGCCAAGTTCGTGCAGCTGTTCGAACAGTTGGTGGGCGAGGGCGGTGGGTTCGATCAGTTCGCGCTCCGTCAACTCCAGCACCAGATGAATGGAACCGGGTGCGAAGGCTTTGAGGAACTCACGGCAATCCTCTATCAGGTCAAGACTCTGGCAATGGCTGGCCGTGATGTTGATTCCGATATGAAAGGGTTCGGTGAAGGTGCTGGATAGCGGGCCGAGCAACGTCGCGGTTTGCCTCATCAAAGAGCGAGTCATCGGCACGATCAGTCCCGAGTGTTCAGCGAAAGGAATGAACAGATCCGGGCGCACCAGCCCTTCTTGTGGATGATTCCAGCGCATCAGTACTTCGATGCCCGAGAGTTTCTTGCTGTCGCCATGCACGACCGCCTGAAAATAAGGCACGAACTCCGCGGCTTCCAGCGCCCGTTGCATTTCGTGGGTGGGTGACCTCGAGCGCTTTTGCAGTATGTGGCCGATCGCACCGGAAATGACCCCGAAAAAAATCAGCAGGCTGAACAACGGCGGGTATTCACTGGTCATGTAACGCCAGGTTTCACCTTCCGGAAAGCCTGCCGCGACGCTGAAATCATAGCGTGAGGATTTAAGTGTGCTTTGGGCGACCGGGAAGTCGGGCAGGGGGCCATGGTGAAACTGGCCATTGGCACTTAGCCAGTTGTTTCCTACTTGCAGCACCAGCAACGTCTGACGACCAATCAGGCGCAGCACGTTACTCAGATGGTAACCATCCAGCGTCGACAGCGCACCGCGTTTTCCGTCCTCAAGGCGATAGATCAGCAGGGCGGTATCGGGTGTGACCGGGTTACCCTTCATCAGTATCAATTGGCCGCCGGCAAAATCGCCCGTTGAAATTATTTCGTGATAGTCGCCAAACAGGGAGCTGCAATAAATAGTGTTATCCCACGTCAGGTTGGTCGAGCGTACAAAGGGCCGGCGGGTTACTTGTTCGCGCAGGGCGAGTTTGACGTCTGCGCAACGTTGCCCGGCCAAGGGCAACAACTCGCGTGCCGCTTGAGCGGTGTTGTCGAGCATCAGTTCAAATTGTCGAATGGCCTCTTCGGCGGTTTCCTGCGCACTTTGCACAAGTGCACGTTCGGCCTGCATATAAAGGATGACCAGGCCGAGCACTACCGGAAGTAATCCACTGAACAAGGTGACTGCAACCTTGAGGCTGCGTTTGCGGCGTCTGACTTTTAATGGCATTCGCGAAACCTGTAGCGATGAAATGGAGCTCTCAAATGCTGGCAGGGCGAATCGCCTCCCAAAAAGAGTTCAGGTACGAGCCATGATAGTTCGCATGGCGCCATTATGCCGTTCGGCGGCAATAAAGTCGTTCGGCCAGTTTGAGCCGGCGCTGCCTGCGTCGGTCCAGCAACGCCAAGTCAACCTTGTTGGTGCAACAAACCGCTTGCACGCCGGTGGAAAAGGCGGATTTTATACAGAGGGCGGACAAACTCAGTTACGCTGTGTAGAATCAGGTTACGCATACAAGAATAATCGTCTTCTGGCAGCAGAAGCCTCGCCCGCACCAGCCTTGGGTCGACAATGAAGATATTTGGGTTTCAATTGATCTACGGTGATTTCCTCGCCCGCAGCGTGCGGGGTATCTCCTGCGCGCCACCCACCGGTCTCAGCATTGCTAGCAACTAACAGTGGTTAATTTCTAAAAGCATGATGAGGCGCCGACCATGGCAGATTTATACGAAAACCCGATGGGCCTGATGGGCTTTGAATTCATCGAGCTCGCATCGCCGACCCCGAACACCCTGGAGCCGATCTTCGAGATCATGGGCTTCACCAAGGTTGCGACCCACCGTTCCAAAGACGTGCACCTGTATCGCCAGGGCGCGATCAACCTGATCCTCAACAATGAACCCAACAGCGTTGCTTCGTACTTCGCGGCCGAACACGGCCCGTCGGTGTGCGGCATGGCGTTCCGCGTCAAGGATTCGCAAAAAGCCTACAAGCGTGCCCTGGAACTCGGCGCCCAGCCGATCCACATCGAAACCGGTCCGATGGAGCTGAACCTGCCGGCGATCAAAGGCATCGGCGGCGCGCCGCTGTACTTGATCGACCGTTTCGGTGAAGGCAGCTCGATCTACGACATCGACTTCGTGTTCCTCGAAGGTGTCGACCGTCATCCAGTGGGTGCCGGCCTGAAGATCATCGACCACCTGACCCACAACGTGTATCGCGGTCGTATGGCCTACTGGGCGAATTTCTACGAGAAGCTGTTCAACTTCCGCGAGATCCGTTACTTCGACATCAAGGGCGAATACACCGGCCTGACGTCCAAGGCCATGACCGCGCCGGACGGCATGATCCGCATCCCGTTGAACGAAGAATCGTCCAAGGGCGCCGGGCAGATCGAAGAGTTCCTGATGCAGTTCAACGGCGAGGGCATCCAGCACGTTGCGTTCCTGTCCGATGACCTGATCAAGACCTGGGATCACCTGAAAAGCATCGGCATGCGCTTCATGACTGCGCCGCCAGATACTTACTACGAAATGCTCGAAGGCCGTCTGCCGAACCACGGCGAGCCGGTGGGCGAACTGCAAGCGCGGGGCATTCTGCTGGACGGCTCGTCCGAGTCGGGCGACAAGCGCCTGCTGTTGCAGATCTTCTCGGAAACCCTGATGGGGCCGGTGTTCTTCGAGTTCATCCAGCGCAAGGGCGATGACGGTTTCGGCGAAGGCAACTTCAAAGCGTTGTTCGAATCCATCGAACGCGACCAGGTTCGTCGTGGTGTGCTTTCCACTGACTAAACCGTATCAGATGTAAAAAAGCCCGGTCAGCAGCAATGCTGGCCGGGCTTTGTTGTTTCTGTTCCTGTAGGAGCAATGCTTGCTCGCGATGGGGGCTCTGCGGTGTACCTGTCGAACGGTGTTATCGTTCATCGCGGGCAAGCCTTGCTCCTACATTGGTTCGCGGCGCTGCCGGACCAGATGCTTGAACCCTTCAAACACCAACACCAGTACCGCCAGCCAGATCGGGATATACGTCAGCCATTCCGTCGGCTTGATGCTTTCCCCCAGCAACAACGCCACACCCAGCAATAGCACCGGTTCGACGTAACTCAACAAACCAAACAGGCTGAACGGCAGCAAGCGACTGGCGATGATATAAACCACCAGCGCCGAAGCACTGATCAGACCCAGCAGCGGAATCAGCCAGGTCAGCGCCGGGTGCTGATCGAACACACCGAAGCCTTGCTCGCCACCGTGCACAAACCACCAAGCGATCGGCAGCATCAAGGTCATGTCCAGCCAGAGTCCGCCCAGGTTGTCGGCCTTCAGCCATTTGCGTAGCACGAAGTACAGCGGGTAGCCGACGACCACCAGCAGCGTGGCCCAGGAAAAACCACCGACCTGATACAGCTCATTGATCACGCCAAGGCTGGCGAAAAACACCGCGACTTTTTGCAGGTACGACAGGCGTTCGCCGTAAGCGATGCGCCCGGTCAGCACCATGGCCAGCGGCAACAGGAAATAGCCCAGCGACACATCGAGGCTGTAGCCGTTGAGCGGCGCCCACATGAACAACCAGAGTTGCACGCCCAGCAGCGCCGACGACAGCAGCAAGCCGGCGATCAATTTCGGTTGCGCACCGAGGCGACGCAACAGGTCGAGCACACGCCGCCATTCGCCTGACACCAGCATGAACACAGTCATGCACGGCACGGTCAGCAGCATGCGCCAGCCGAAAATTTCCACGCCGCTCAAGGGCGTGAGCAGCGATGTGTAGTAATACATGACGGCAAACAGCACCGAGGCTGAAACCGATAAAGCGATACCTTTAGACAAACTGTCCTCGCGTGATTTTGAGTGATTGAACCGGGCGCAGAGGATACGTGGTTTTTGAGCCCAATACTGACCAACCAATCAATACTTGACCTGTGGGAGCTGGCTTGCCAGCGATGGCGGTTGCACATTCAAAGCCGAGGTTGACTGATAGACCGCTATCGCTGGCAAGCCAGCTCCCACAGGGTACATATGTTGTCAGGCAGTACGCGGTTTACGGCCCGACACAAAATGGCTGACATCATTGAACCCCGGCGTCGAGGCATGCCCTGGCGTTACCAGCGAATCGATGAACGCCTCATCGTCGGCCGTGATCTTCACCGCTTGCGCCTTAGTGTAGGCGTCCCATTGTGCTTCGGTGCGCGGGCCGACAATGGCGGAGGTGACGGCGCTGTTGTTCAACACCCAGGCGATGGCGAACTCGACGATGCCGACGCCGCGTTCCTCGGTGTACCGGTGGATCTGCTGGGCGATGCGCAGGGACTCGACACGCCATTCGGTTTCCAGGATGCGTTTGTCCTGGCGCCCGGCGCGGCTGTTGGCGTCCGGTTGCGCATCCGGCGCGTATTTTCCACTGAGCACGCCGCGCGCCAAGGGGCTGTAAGGCACGACGCCGAGGCCGTAGTTTTGCGCGGCGGTGATTTGTTCGGTTTCAGCCTGGCGGTTGACGATGTTGTACAGCGGCTGGCTGATCACCGGCCGGTCGATTCCCAGTTTGTCGGCGATGCGAATCACCTCGGCAATGCGCCAGCCGCGATAATTGGACAGGCCCCAATAGCGAATCTTGCCCTGGCGAATCAGGTCGCCGATGGCCGACACGGTCACCTCCAGCGGGGTGTTGTGGTCTTCGCGGTGCAGGTAATAGATATCGAGATAGTCGGTGCCCAGGCGCGTCAGGCTGGCGTCGATACCGTTGAAAATATGCTTGCGGCTCAAACCGCTGCGGTTCGGCAGGCCGTCTGCCGGGCCGAATCCGACCTTGGTGGCCAACACCCATTCATGACGGTTACCCGCAATGGCTTCACCGACGATTTCTTCGGAGCGGCCATTGGTGTAGACGTCGGCGGTGTCGATGAAATTGATGCCCTGGTCCCAGGCCTTGTCGATGATTCGCAGGGAATCCTCGGTGCTGGTCTGTTCGCCGAACATCATGGTGCCCAGGGTCAGGGTGGACACTTGCAGGCCCGAATGACCCAGTGTGCGGTAGCTCATGAGGAAGTCCTTTTGCCGGAGGGAAAGGCTCAATCAAATACCAGATCTGTGGCCGGTAGCAAACGCAAATCTCAGACACGCGCAGGCTAATTGTAGGAGCGAGCCTGCTCGCGATAGCGCAGTGTCAGTCAACAGAGATGTTGAATGTTAGAGCAAAATCGCGAGCAGGCTCGCTCCTACAGGGGAGCTGTGGTGGTCAGGCGCGCAGGGTACGGGTCATACGCAACGCCAACAGGCTACCGCAGACAATCACACCCGCCAGCAGGTACAGCGCCGCATCGGTGGAACCGGTGCTGTCCTTGACCCAACCCACCAGGTACGGGCTGAGGAAACCGGCCATTTGCCCCATGGAATTGATCAATGCCAAGCCACCGGCGGCAGCGCCGGCACTGAGCAGGGCAGTGGGCACCGGCCAGAACATCGGCAGGCCGGTGAGGGCGCCCATGGTGGCGATGGTCAGGCCGAGAATGGCGATGGCCGGGTTGGCGGCGAAGTTCACGGCGATCAGCAGACCGAGCGCGCCCATCAGCATCGGCACCACCAGATGCCAGCGACGTTCTTTGCGCAGGTCTGCCGAGCGACCGACCATCAACATGAACACGGCGGCCAGCAGATACGGAATCGCGCTCAACCAACCAATCACCAGGTTATCGCTGAAACCGAGGTTCTTGATGATCGACGGCAGCCAGAAGTTGATCGCGTAGACGCCGCTCTGGATGCAGAAATAGATCAGGCCGAATGCCCAGATTGCCGGGTTCTTGAATACGGCCAGCAGCGAATCCGTCGTGGTTTTCGGTTTGTTGGCCAGGTCTTCGGCGTGGTCGGCTTCAAGCACCGAACGCTCGAACGGGGTCAGCCATTTGGCATTGGCATAACTGTCGCTGAGCAGGAAATACGCCAGCGCACCAAGGACTACGGTCGGAATGCCTTGCAGCAAAAACATCCACTGCCAGCCGGCCAAGCCGCCCTGGCCTGCGGCGAAGTGGTTGAGAATCCAGCCGGAAAACGGACTGCCGAGCAGGCCCGACACCGGGATTGCCGACATGAACAGCGCCATGATGCGGCCACGGCGGAACGTCGGGAACCACTGCGAGAGATACAGCACCACGCCCGGGAAAAACCCGGCTTCGGCGGCACCGGTGAACAGGCGCAAGGTGTAGAACTCGGTGGGCGTGGTGACGAACAGCAGGCAGGTCGACAGCGTGCCCCAGGTGATCATCATCAACGCGATCCAGCGCCGTGGGCCGAATTTGGTCAATGCCAGGTTGCTCGGCACGCCGCACAGCACGTAGCCGATAAAGAAGATCCCGGCGCCGAGGCCGTACACGGTTTCACTGAATTTGAGTGCGTCGAGCATCTGCAACTTGGCGAAGCCCACGTTCACCCGGTCGAGGTAGTTGAACAGGTAGCAGATGAAAATGAAGGGGATCAAACGCAGGGTAATACGTTTGTAGACGGCGTTTTTTTCGTCAACGATGGCCTGGGTTGCGGCGGCGCTCTGTGACATGGCGGCTCTCTCTTTATTATGATTTTTTGCGATGCAAAGGGTAACGTTGATCGCCCGCAGAGTCTCGACCACCCTCGGGGCTGCTGTCTTTGTGCCTGAGCACAGGGTTTGCAACCAAGGCCTGTGCGGGTGAACAACCGCCAGGCGCTCACGCTTTCAAGGATCACCGTTATGTTCGAACTCGATCACGACCTGGCGCAGGACATCGTCGACCGCGCGATGGCCATCCTGCCGTACAACGTCAACGTGATGGACAGTCAGGGGCTGATTCTCGGCAGCGGCGAACCGGAGCGGGTCAACACCCGCCACGAAGGCGCGCAACTGGTGTTGGCCAACGGCCGCGTGGTGGAGATCGACGCGCAAACCGCGATCCACCTCAAAGGTGTGCAGCCGGGCATCAATCTGCCGCTGATGCTCGACCAGCGCTTGATCGGCGTGCTGGGCATCACTGGCGAACCCGAGCAGTTGCGCACCTACGCTGAACTGGTACGCATGACCGCCGAGATGCTGGTGGGCCAGCGCAACCAGCAGGCCGAGCAGCAATGGCGGCGCCAGCGATGTGATGACCTGTTGGCCTTGTTGCTCAGCGAGGCCGGAGACTCGCCGCGATTGATCGATGAGGCACAACAACTGGGGCTCAAACCGCAGATGACGCGGGTGCCGTATTTGTTCGAATTGGGCATGGAACACGGGCCGGGGCAAACCGCCGAGGCGCTCAGTGCCTGGCTGACCAGCCGGTATCCCGATAGCTGGTGCGTCAGTTCCTCGACGTCATCGTTGCTGTGGTGCCGACCGGCCAGCCAGTCCATCGAAAACGATCGGCTGCTGGAAAAGCTCGATGGCCTGGGCTGGAACATTCTGCGCGTCGCGGTGGGCGGGCAGGCCGACGGTCTGACGGGATTGCGCCGCTGCTATCGTCGTGTCGGCGACTTGCTGGCTTACGGGCGCGGCGTATTGCCCGCTTGCCGCTTGCTCACGCTCAACCGCTATCGATTGCCAGTGATGCTTTGGCGGCATCGCAACGACGATGCGCTGGACGAGCTGCTCAACCCATTGCGCAAGGTCATTGCCAAGGACAGCAACGGCCAGTTGCTCGCGACATTACGCAGTTGGTGCGAACACGACGGCCAAAGCCAGGCCTGCGCCGAAGCCTTGGGCATTCACCGCAACAGTTTGCGTTATCGCATGGAAAGGATTGCCGAGCTTAGCGGCGTTGATCCGTTGAAGCTGGACGGCATGCTGGCGTTGTACCTGGGCGTGCAGTTGCTACCGCAGACTGACGCAAACTCATAAACAACACATTCCCCCTGTAGGAGCGAGCCTGCTCGCGATGGACGTCAACGATAACGCGCCCCGTCTGAATGACCGCGGTGTCTGGACGTTAATCGCCAGCAGGCTGGCTCCTACAGGGTTCCTGTGTAACCGCCGCTATTTGTGGAAATGAACAATAATCCATACAGCCGCTTGTGCAGCGGCCCGGCGTCATTGCGCCGGGCGGCTGGCAGCATGGGGGCAATGGAACTGGAGAATTCCCATGAAAATCGTGATCGCCCCTGATTCGTTCAAAGACAGCCTCAGCGCCCAAGGCGTGGCCGACGCCATTGCCCTAGGTTTGGCTGACGTTTGGCCAAATGCGCAGTTGATCAAATGCCCGATGGCCGACGGTGGGGAGGGGACGGTCGAGTCGGTGCTGGCGGCCTGCAACGGCGAGCTGCGCCGTACTCAGGTTCGCGGGCCATTGGGCGCGCCGGTTAACGCCGCATGGGGCTGGTTGCCCGAGAGCCACAGCGCAATCATCGAGATGGCCGAGGCCAGCGGTTTGCAGTTGGTGCCGCTGGCTCAGCGTGACGCCTGCATCAGCAGCACCTTCGGTACCGGCGAGTTGATTCGCGCAGCGCTGGATGCCGGGGCGCAACGGGTGATCCTGGCCATCGGCGGCAGTGCGACCAATGACGCCGGCGCCGGAGCCATGCAAGCGTTGGGTGTGAAACTGCTGGATGCTCAGGGCAAGTCGCTCGCACCGGGCGGTTTGGCGCTCGGGCAGTTGGCCCGCATTGACCTGAGCGAAGTCGACCGGCGATTGGCCAACGTGCGTTTCGACATCGCCGCCGACGTCAACAACCCACTGTGCGGCGCACACGGTGCCTCGGCGATTTTCGGTCCGCAAAAAGGTGCGTCGCCCGAGCAGGTCGAGCAACTGGATCAGGCATTGGGGCACTTTGCCGATCACTGCGCCAAGGTATTGGAAAAGGACGTGCGCGACGAGCCAGGCAGCGGGGCAGCGGGCGGTTTGGGGTTTGCTGCCAAGGCATTTCTCGGTGCGCAGTTCAAGGCCGGGGTCGAGGTGGTCGCCGAACTGGTGGGCCTGGCTGAAGCGGTTGAAAATGCCGATCTGGTGATCACCGGCGAAGGCCGTTTCGACGCACAAACCCTGCGCGGCAAGACGCCGTTTGGTGTAGCGCGCATCGCTCAACTGCATGGCGTGCCAGTGATTGTGATTGCCGGTACGCTGGGCGAGGGCTATCAGGCCCTCTATGAACATGGCATCGATGCCGCGTTCGCCTTGACGAGTGGGCCGATGACGCTGGAGCAAGCCTGCACCCAGGCGCCGCGTTTGCTGCAAGAGCGGGCGACAGACATTGCACGGGTCTGGCAAATGGTTGCCCGCCAGCGCTGACAGAACCTGTGGCGAGGGAGCTTGCTCCCGCTGGACTGCGCAGCCGTCCAAAAAGCGACGGCTGCTACGCAACCGAGCGGGAGCAAGCTCCCTCGCCACAAAAGCTCTTTTACGGTGACTACTGCGGTGGATCAATCTGATCCAGCACCCGGTTCGCCGTGATTTCCGCCAGCATCACGCTGTTGGAAATGCCCAGCAGGGCGTTGCGATCACCACCCTCCAGATGATCGACCAGTTGATGGACCATCACGTCGACCGAGGCCAGCGTTTCCACCAGATACACCATCAGGGTTTCGGTCGTGACATCGGGGTCGACGGTGAACAATGTGCTGACCGTGCGCGGCGTGGCTTTGATGTCGGCGGTCGAGGGGAAGTGGAAGTTGAGGGCGCGTTCGGCGGCTTCGTTGAGTTTGTTTGAATCGGATTCGTACGGGGACGTCGGATCGTTATCCGGCGGGTTTGGGGTTACTTTCGGCACAAGCTAGATCCTCATATGAAGCGCCGCCCCTCTTGCGACTAAACGAAAGGGGTGGCAGCTGTACGCAGGTTAGTCGACCGGGGATCTAGCAAACCGGCGCGCCCGAAGGCGCCCTGCGCACAGCTACCATCGAATGCAGACATGGGAATGCCTGACTGATAGTACCTGTGCACTTTGCTAGTAAACCACGAGCGACTAAACCCGATCACTGACAATCAGTGACACGAATCAAGTTACCGATGGCCCCCAGAACGCACAAGCCGGCGGATTCTGGCGTACCCGTAGGCAAAGGCGCAAGGTCTTGTGGCTTTCAGGAAGTATCCTTAAACACCTTTAAACAAAGGCTCGCAGGGTGGCGCGTTCACCGATTTGAGATAGGGTTGAGGCAAGGAAAACCGCGCGACAGGAGAACCGCATGCGCTACTCAACCTTGACCCAACGAATCGCCGGTGACGGTGCGGCGGCCTGGCAGATTCACGATCGAGCGCTTGAGTTGCGCGAGCAGGGTGTCGATGTCCTGCTGCTGTCGATTGGCGACCCGGATTTCGACACCCCACAACCCATCGTAAACGCGGCCATCGACAGCTTGCTGGCCGGCGACACCCACTACCCGGCAGTGCGCGGCAGCCACGGTTTGCGTACCAGCATTGCCCGGCGCCATCACCAGCGCAGCGGTCAAACGGTGGATGCCGACCATGTAATCGTATTCCCCGGCGCGCAGTGCGCGGTCTATTCGGTGGTGCAATGCCTGCTCGACCCCGGCGACGAAGTGCTCGTCGCCGAACCGATGTACGTCACCTACGAAGGGGTGTTCGGTGCCTGCGGCGCGAAAGTGGTACCGGTGCCGGTGCGCTCGCAAAACGGTTTTCGTGTCGACCCGCTGGATGTCGCCGCACGCATCACGCCGAAGACCCGCGCCATGTTGCTCAACAGCCCTAACAATCCCTCCGGCGCCAGTTTGCCGCTGTCGACCTGGCAGACCTTGGCCGCGTTGTGCATTCGTCATGACCTGTGGCTGATCAGCGACGAGGTCTACAGCGACTTGCTGTACGAAGGCGAACACATCAGCCCGGCGAGTTTGCCGGGCATGGCCGAGCGCACGGCGACCATCAACAGCCTGTCAAAATCCCATGCCATGAGCGGTTGGCGCGTGGGCTGGGTAATCGGGCCAAAACCCCTGTGTGAACATTTGGTGAATCTGTCGCTGTGCATGTTGTTCGGCATTCCGGACTTCATCCAGAACGCCGCGCAACTGGCCCTGGATGAAAACCTGCCGCAAGTGGCGTCGATGCGCGAAGAATATCGCCTGCGGCGCGACCTGGTGTGCGCCAGCCTCGACCACTGCCCGGGCCTGCGCGCGGTTCGCCCCGACGGCGGTATGTTCGTGATGGTCGACGTACGTGCCACCGGTTTGTCGGCCCAGCACTTTGCCGAGCGGTTGCTGGAAGGCTATGGCGTGTCGGTGCTGGCCGGGGAGGCGTTCGGGCCGAGTGCGGCGGGGCATATCCGCATCGGCCTGGTGGTGGACCGGGCAAAACTGGCGGACGCCTGCCGGCGGATTGCTCTATGTGCCACGGACTTGCTCGAAGGCTTGCGGGCCTGAAATTACAGCGTTTCCCAGTGCAAAAAAAGTGGCGCTACCTGTCAACTTTGACAGTTACGCACATTCATAAAACACGGTTTACTGCTCCCAAGCGCAGAACGGCGGGAAGCGTTTGGTAGTGCCCGGTATTCGGTCTGCGTTTCGGCCCAAGCCCCATGCAAAGCCATGGCGGCAGGTTATGAACACGGAGATCCGCTCTGAAATCTGTCGGATAAGTCCTACATACGAATGAGGGGCTGTTTTCTAGCATGCGCGGCTTTCCAACTTTTGTTCGCCAATGGTGTGTATATGTCGACGGTCAAATTGTTCAAGCTGCATCCGCTGTCCCGCGTTTTAAAACTGTTATCTGTCACCCCATTGTTGCTGATCAGTGATATCGGGTATGCAAGGGTTTTAATCCCAGGTGAGGTGTTGGACATCGATGGCACCACCGCTCCCGACAATTACGTGTTGAACGGTGGATCGACCTTGAACAGCAACGGCGGCCAGACCTTTGATATCTCCGTCAACCAATCCACGCTGAACCTCAATGGCACCCGGGTTGACGGAGCCGGTAACAATGGCGTGCATTTGAACGCCGGTACGGCGACCATCACTGGAAGCACGATCGAAAATAGTCGGACAGGTTTGGCGATCAGTCGCGACTCGGCGGGGACGCAAGGTTCCACTGCAATTGTCAGTGACAGCCACATTACCGGCGAGAGCGCGGGGGCTACCGTGAACGCGTTGAGCAGCCTGACGCTTAATCATTCGACGCTTTCCGGTACCGGCACCCTCGCCAATGGTTTGCGTGTGTTCAGTGGTACCGTCCAGGCCAATGGCAGCACCATCACCGGCAACGTCAACGGCATCAACATCGACGTTGATCTGGGAATCGATGCCAACAGTACGCTGGTGTTAAACGATACCGACGTTGTCGGACTCAATGGTTCGGCGATCCTCGTGGGTCGCGGCACTGCGGGCACGTCGAAGGCCAACATCGCGGTGCTCAACGGTTCTACGTTATCGGCGAGCAACGGCATCCTGATGAATGTTGTCAGGGGCGCTGAAGCCAATCTGCGAGTGGGCAACAGTACGCTGGTTGGCGATATCGTCGCCGAAAGCGGCAGCACGGCCAACGTCGTGCTGGAAGATTCCGCGACCCTGACCGGTCGTTTGCAGAACGTGCAGAACCTGGGCGTCAACAGCAACGCACGCTGGGTGATGCTCGGCGACGGTTCGGTGCAAAACCTGGACATGAATGGCGGCACCATCCAGTTTGGCAATCCCGGCGAATACTTCAACTTGAATGTGCAAACGCTGTCGGGCAGCGGCGGTACGTTCGCCATGCACACTGACTTCAACACTGGGCAGGTAGACACGCTGACGGTGAGCGGCAATGCCACCGGCAACCACACTGTATCGATTGATGCCAGTGGCTCGGAACCCTTGGCCGCCGGCTCGACTCCGGTGGTGCACATCGGTGGCGGTGATGCCACGTTCACGCTGGCCGGTGGTGCGGTGGACCTGGGGGCGTTCTCCTATGACCTGGTGAAACTGAGCAGCACTGACTGGTACCTCGATACCCTCACGCGCAGCATCAGCCCGGGCACCCAATCGGTGATCGCGCTGTTCAACGCGGCGCCGACCGCCTGGTATGGAGAGCTCAGCACTTTGCGCAGCCGCATGGGCGAAGTGCGCATGGATCATGGCAAAGCCGGTGGCTGGATTCGCGCCTATGGCAATAAATTCGACGTGGATGCCAGTTCGGGCGTCGCTTACCGGCAAGTTCAGCAGGGCCTGTCGTTCGGTGCCGATGCGCCGTTGCCGCTCGGTGACGGGCAATGGCTGGTGGGTGTGTTGGGCGGTTACAGCAAGTCCGACCTGGACTTGAGCCGTGGCACCAGCGGCACCATCGACAGTTACTACCTGGGCGCCTACACCACCTGGCTGGATGAGCCGAGCGGTTACTACTTCGACGGCGTGCTCAAGTTCAACCGGTTCCAGAACGAGTCCGATGTGCACCTGAGTGATGGCAAAAAGACCAAGGGCAATTACGACAGCCATGGCGTCGGTGCCTCCCTGGAGTTCGGTCGACACATCAAACTGGCTGACGATTATTTCGTCGAACCCTTCACCCAACTGTCGGGCGTGATTATTCAGGGCAAGGATTACGACCTGGATAACGGCCTGTCCGCTGAAGGCGATCGCACCCATTCGTTGCTGGCCAAGGCCGGGGCAACCGCCGGGCGTAACTTCCAGTGGGATGACAAGACAGTGCAGCCCTACATCCGCGCTGCCTATGTACACGAGTTCGCCAACAACAACGAAGTAAAGGTCAACAACAACACCTTCAACAACGATCTGTCGGGCTCCCGTGGAGAGTTGGGCGCCGGCGTGGCCGTGTCGCTGAGCGACAAGGTGTCGATCCATGCTGATTTCGATTACAGCAATGGCAACAAAATCGACCAACCGTGGGGAGCCAATGTAGGGTTGCGCTATAGCTGGTGATCATACGTAGGTGGACAAAAGTCACTCTCTTTAATCGGCTAGTTCCGTTCAGGTTGGCGATCACAATGCTTATCTTATGCAGACACTGAATGCAGTTGACCGATGTTTATTTGTTGTGAACGAAACGGAGCCGAAATGAAAAGATTCTATTTTTTGCCTTCTATGGAAGGCGATTCACTCAAAATTTCAATTCAAAAAACATCGAAATACCGAATAGGTTCTGTTGACCACTAGCAATTTAATTTCAACACCTAGGAGGTTATTTCACTAGCCGTTCTGCTGCTAATTTTGATTTTTTCGAAGGAGTCGAAAACATGACGGAAAAATATTTATTACCAGAGGTCCTTGAAAGAATTTACCACAACCAATTGGCTTTGGAGGCAGCATTGATGGAGCTGACACTCTGGGTCGAACAGCGTGGTTCCGATGAGGTTGGTGGAAATATTCGAGGGGCGCTTGAGGCGATTGGTGATAATGCGGGTCATATAAAACAGGGGTTGGCTCGATTGAAGAGTCTTAATAGTGGCTGAGAACATTCCGGTTAAACGACGTAGTTTCCTTAGGCAAATGGTATCGGATCGCATGGTGGATGCCAGTTCTCCGAAATGGTCGATGTACATCAGGCCGGGCTGTTTGTTCAGCACTACGTCGAGTGTCTGTCGGCGCAATCGCGCGCTCGCTTACTCCTACAGTAATCGGTGGTGAACTCGAGATCTGTGAATTCCACTGAAACTGTAGGAGCGAGTTGCTCGCAATGGCGACCTGAAGAACAGGGAATCCCTCAATCCTTCCACGCGCCGCCGTTCACCAAATTCCCCGGCCGCTCACCTACCAGCGCCGCCAGCAAATTGTCCACCGCACACCGGGCCATTGCCTCCCGAGTCTCATGGGTGGCCGAGCCGATGTGCGGGGTTGCCACCACATTGCTCAATTGCAGCAACGGCGAGTCCTGATCAAGTGGTTCACGCTCGAACACATCCAGCCCCGCCGCGCGAATCTGCCCCGTACGCAACGCATCGATCAACGCTGCCTCATCGACAACCTTGCCCCGTGAAATGTTGATGAAGATGCTTTCCGGGCGCATCAGCGCGAACTGTTCTGCGCCAATCATCCCTTTGGTTTCAGCGGTCAGTGGCAGCGTCAGGCAGATGAAATCCGCTTGCTGCAACAGTTCGCTCAGGCTTCGGTATTGCGCATTGAAGCGTTGTTCGACTGCCGGTTTCGGCGAGTGGCTGTGGTAGATCACCGGCATGCCGAAGCCGAAGTGTCCGCGCTGGGCCAGGGCTTCGCCGATGCGGCCCATGCCGATGATGCCGAGGGTTTTACCGTGCACGTCGCTGCCGAAATGCGCCGGGCCGATGTTGCGTTTCCATTGCCCTGAACGAACCATGTTGGCCAGTTCCACCACGCGCCGGGCGGTGGCCAGAATCAGCGCGAAACCGGTGTCGGCGGTGGTTTCGGTAAGCACGTCCGGCGTATTGCTGAGCAGGATGCGCCGCTCGGTCAGGTAGTCGATGTCGTAGTTGTCGACGCCCACCGAGACGCTGGCGATGGCTTGCAGATTGGGTGCCAGGTCCAGCAGCTCGGCATCCAGCTTCAGGCTGGCGCCGAGCAAACCGTGGGCACGGGGCAGGGCGTCGCGCAGTTTGGCCAGGCCTTCGGCGTCCAGGCTTTCGATCAGCGTCACGTCGGTGTGCGCCTGCAGACGAGCCATCAGCTGGGGCGAGAGTTTCTTGTACAGAACGACCTGCTTTTTCATCTTCATGTTCTCAATTGAATTCAGGATTGAGCGCTGAGGGGGCGCGTTACTGCGGGCCGCTCCCGGTCGCTGGCACCGGGTTTGAGCAAAATGGTCAGCACCACCGAGAACATCAGCGCGCCGCTCATCAGCAAGTACGAGGCGCCGGGCGAACCGGTGGCGCTGTTCAGGTAACCGACCAGATAAGAGCCGCCAAACGAACCCAGTGCGCCCATGCTGTTGATCAACGCCATGGCGCCGCCGGCGACGTTGGCCGGGAGGATTTCCGGGATGATCGCGAAGAAAGGACCGTACGGCGCGTACATACAGGCCCCGGCAATCACCAGCAGGGTGTACGACCACCAGAAATGTTCGGCACCCAGCGCGTAGGAACCGTAAAAGGCAATCGAGGCGATCAGCAGCGGTGGCCAGACGAAGCGTTTGCGTTTTTGCAGTTTGTCCGACCCCCAGGACACCAGCAGCATGCCGATCACCGCCGCCAGATAGGGCAACGCTGACAGCCAGCCGGCCTCGACCATGTCCATTTGCGCGCCGGCCTTGAGGATCGACGGCAGCCACAAGACGAAACCGTAGACACCGATGCTCCAGCAGAAAAACTGCAGCGCCAGGAGGATCACTTTCGGCGAGCGAAACGCTTCGGCGTAGTTCTTCACGGCCTTGATGCCGACCTGTTCGGCTGCCAGTGCGCTTTCCAGATCGTGCTTTTCCTGATCATTGAGCCACTTGGCCTGGGACGGACGATCATCGGCCAGACGCCACCAGATGAAGGCCCAGAGCACCGCCGGCAGGCCTTCGATGATGAACATCCAGCGCCAGCTGTAATGCTGCACCAGATAACCGGAGACCACTGACATCCACAGCATGGTCACCGGGTTGCCGAGGATCAGGAAGGTGTTGGCCCGCGAGCGTTCGGCGCGGGTGAACCAGTGGCACAGGTAGATCAGCATCGCCGGCATCACCGCGGCTTCGACCACGCCGAGCATGAAGCGGATGACGATCAGCCAGTAAGCGTTGGAGACAATGCCGGTCAACGTCGCGAGGCTGCCCCAGAGGATCAGGCTGACGAAAATCAGTTTCTTCACGCTGTGTTTCTGCGCGTAGATCGCCCCCGGCACCTGGAAGAAGAAGTAGCCAAGGAAGAACAGCGCGCCGAGCATCGACGACAGGCCCGGCGTGATCATCAAGTCGGCGGCCATCCCGGAGGCGGCGGCGAAACCGTAGTTGGCGCGGTCCAGGTACGCCAGGCTGTAGGTGATGAACACGATTGGCATGATGTACCACCAGCGGCGGGTGGCGAGCGTTGCGGTTTTCATGGGTGGTGCTCCTGAGCTTGTTGTTTTTGTCGCAGCAGGTAACGGTGATCGTTCCCACGCTCGGCGTGGGAATGCCTCAAGGGACGCTCCGCGTCCCCGTGACGCAGAGCGTCAGAGGCTGCGTTCCCACGCAGGAGCGTGGGAACGAACAATATCCATCTCGGCTCTGGTGGGTAACCCTTCCATATCCCCCCGACTCTGCACCGCGCGGCTGCCAATCCAGTTGGCCCGTTGCACGGCGTCGGCAAAGCTGTGGTTTTCCAGGAGCGCGCTGATCATGCCGACGGCGAATCCGTCGCCGGCACCGACCGTGTCGACCACGGTTTGCACCGGCATACCGGCAACGAAGCCTTGATCAAGATGCGTGCGGTAATAGGCGCCATGCGGCCCCAGTTTGATCGCGACGGCTTCGACCCCCTGATCAAGGTAGAAGGCGGCGATGTCGGCCGGGTCTTCGAAACCTGTGAGCAGGCGACCTTCGCTCAGTCCCGGTAGCACCCAATGGGCGAGGGCGGCGAGGCGGTTGATCTCGGTGATCATCTGCTGCTCGCTGGCCCACAGGCTCGGGCGCAGATTGGGGTCGAACGACACGCTGCGCCCGGCTTCGCGCATGCCGGTCATCAGCTCGAACGACATCTGCCGCGCCGTTTCCGACAGCGCCGGAGGAATGCCGGTGGCGTGCAGATGCCGTGCCTCGAGCAAGTCGGGAACGATCGAGTGCGGCGACAGGTGACTGGCCGCCGAGCCACGGCGAAAGTACTCGACCACAGGATCACTGCCATCGTCGGTGCGCGACTTGAGCTGGAAACCGGTGGGGTGCGCGGGGTCGATGTCGACGTGACGGCAATCCAGGCCTTCTTTCTCCAGCGTGTCGATCACGAAGTGGCCCAGTGAATCGGCGCCGACCCGGCTCAGCCATGCCACGTTGAAACCCAGGCGCGACAGGCCAATGGCGACATTGCTGTCCGCCCCGGCAATGCGTTTATGGAAAGCGCTGACGCTGGCCAGGTCGCCGGTTTGCTCGGCGACGAACATCGCCATGGTTTCGCCGAACGAGAGGATATCGATCTCAGACATGGGCGTTCTCCAGCGACGATTGGCCGAGGTGGGCGAGGGCGCTGACGTGTTCGGAGGTCAGTTGCACCAGGTCCTCGCCTTGCAGCGGGTATTCGACAGCGCGCATGACGCCGTGGGCCATGTGCCGCAGCAACTGTTCCCACTGTTGCAGGTCGCTGGCGGCGGGCGGGATGGCGACCAGTTTGCCGTCGGCGCGGCGCATGACGGCTTTGCAATGCACATAACCGACGTGACGACCGAGCAACCGGGCCGCGTTGGTGGCGGACTGGTCCTGCCACTGCCAGTTGCCGATATCGAAGGTCATTTTGATCGGCAGCGTGTGTTGCTCGACTTCATTGAAGAAACGCTGGAACGGTTCGATGCGGCCACCGTGCAAGGTCTGGTCGTTTTCCACCAGCAATTGCACCGGGTGTTCGCCGAGTGTCCGGGCAAGGCTGTGCAAATCGCTGTTGTCGGTGAAATAACCCAGCGACACTTTCAGCCATTTGGCGCCAAACGCCTGGGCACGTTGCAACGCGGTGATCAGTTGCGGATTGGGCTTGGATTGGCCGGCCAGCCACAATTCCATGGGCGAGGAATAGACGCTTTCCAGGCCCTCGGCCCGAGTCGCGTCGGCCAGGTGTGCGGGGTTCTCAAAGGTCAGCAGCTCTTCACGCCATTCGATGCGCGTGGCCCCGGCGGCGGCCAGTACGGCAATGAAACTGCCTTGGCCGCGCTGGCGCACCAGATCGGCGCCGTAGCTGGAAAGGCTGATGGAAACGGCGGGTTTGTTCATTGTTTTTCTACCTCTGAAACCGGTTTCATTTTTGTTCAAAAAAATAGTGGGTGACCTTCAGGGCCTCATCGCTGGCAAGCCAGCTCCCACAGGATTTGTGCTGGATATCAAATTTGTGTTCGACACATGTCCCCTGTGGGAGCTGGCTTGCCAGCGATGAGGCCATCACAGTCAACCCAAATTCCCAAGGGTCGACCCCCGCACAATCAACCGCGCCGAAAAATCCAGGGTCCGCACCGCCCCGTCATCCCCACGCAAGCGCTTGTGCAAACACTCAAACGCGCTGGCGCCAATCTCGGTGGTCGGCTGCGCGAGGGCCGTAATCCCGCTACCCACCAACGGGTACCAATCCAGATCATCCAGCGCAATCAGGCCGACGTCGTTAAACAGATCACACTGCAACTCGCGCAGCGCATGGGTACTGGCCAACGCCGCAATACCGTTCGCGCAAAACAGCGCTTTCGGGCCGGGGCCGGTTGTGCCGAGGAAGGTTTTGAGCTGTTCGGTCAGTTCGCTGCCGGTTTCGATAATGCTGCCTTGAAGGGCCGGGCGCAGGGCGATTTGCGCCTTGAAACTGCTGACCCGCTCAATCCGCGAACTGGTGCCGTCAAACGGTTCAGTCACCATCAACACATCGCGGTAGCCGCGTTCTTCAAGGTGTGTGAGGGCCATTTCGACGGCCGCCGGGTTATCCAGGCCGACGATGTCGCTGTCCAGGTTTTCGACTTTGCGATCCACCAGCACCATGGGCATTTCCCGGTGCAGTTCATGCAGTTCGTCGCGGTGATGGCCGAGGGTGTTCACGATCAGACCTTCGATGTTGTACGAGCGCAGCAGGGCCAGGTGCTGGCGTTCCTGCTCGTCGTCGCGGTCGGTGTTGCACACCACCAGGCTGTAGCCGTGCTTTCGGCAGGCGGTTTCTACCCCGTGCATCACGGCGATTGAATAAGGGTTGCGAATATCGGCCACCAGCATGCCGATAAGACGGGTGCGCCCACGTTTGAGGCCACGGGCCATCTGGTTCGGCCGATAGCCCAGTTCGGCAATCGACTGTTCGATGCGCCGGGCAATGGCGTCGGAAAGCAGGGCGCGGTCTTCGCCGATGAACCGCGAAACGCTGGCCTTGGAGACCTTGGCGTGTTCGGCCACGTCGAGCATGGTCACGCGGCTGCGCTGGGCGGCGGAGAAATCATTCACGGTCTGAAACCTTCTTATTGGATTTATAAGGCTGAGCGCATAGCGCTGAAACCGGTTTCAGAAGACACCAAAATTGAATCTGTCGTCAAGTGTTCGATGAGTCACAGTCCGACAAAAGCCGACCGATGGCGCTCAGCTCAGCAGGCTCAACCAAGCTGAACCCAGCAACAACAGGCCCATGCAGCGGTTGAAGCGTTGCATGGCAGGAGGTGAGCGCAACCAGCGTGCGGAACCGGCGCCAAGCAAAGCCCAAGCGCCGAGACACGGCAGCGATATCAAAAAAAACGCCAGCGACAGCGTCAGCACACGCGCCAAGCGGTTTTCACCGGTGCCGGCAAACACACTGACCACCGCCAGGGCCATCATCCAGGTTTTCGGGTTGATCCATTGCAGGCTCGCCGCGCCCAGCAGGCCCAGGCGCTTTTCGGCATTCTCGCAGGCAATTGACACGGCAGGGGCGCGGAAGATTTGCCAGGCCAGATAACTCAGCCACGCCACGCCGGCCCATTGCATGAGCGTTTGCAACAGCGGCCATTGGCTCAGCGTAGTCCCGGCGCCCGTGCCCACCAGCAACACCAGCAGCGCGGCGCTGGCACAGGCGCCAAGAATGATCGGAACAGCGGCGGACAAGCCGAATCGGGCGCTGTTGCTCAGCACCAGAATGTTGGTCGGGCCCGGGGTGATCGAAGCCACGAAGGCGAACAGCAAAAACGGCAGTAACGTCGGAAAAGAGGACAGCATCGCAGGCTAGCTCCGGTGAAGATCAGTGAACGTGATCTTCACCAACCAGGCGTTTATCTGTCTGGAAGATTTGAGCAGCGCTTGCGGTACAGCGCCGGCGTCAGACCGTAGGCGCGCACGAACCAGCGGCCCAGGTGACTCTGGTCGGCAAAACCCAACGTCGTTGCCACCGTGGCCGGTTGTGCGCCTCGGGCAAGCATTCGACGCGCTGTGGCCAGGCGCAATTGCACCAGGTATGCGTGGGGCGCGATGCCGTAGGCAGCCTTGAAGGCGCGGGTCAGGCGAAAGCGGTCGACGCCGGTGGCGGCGGCCAGTTGGTCGAGGCCGATGTCCGTTTGTGCGTTGGCGTGCAGGTATTCCCGAGCCTTTTGCGCAACCAGGGGTAAGCGCGGATCTTCGCCATAGCGAGTGCGCCAATGCAGGTGGCAGGTCAGGCGTTCGAGCAAGCCATCGAGAGCGGTCTGGCGGACGATCTTCAGTTCACCACCGTGCAGTGTCTCAAAGGCAAGGCTGGTGGCGTGGGCCAGGCGCGAATCATTGGCCAGGGTGGTGGCGAAACTCAACTCGCTGTTGTCCGGGGCATCGTTGAACACGGCACCGAGTTCGCGCTGCAACCACTGCGGGTCGAGGTACAACATGCGATAGGTAAAACCGTCGGCGGTCGGCGCATCGCCGTCGTGAATATCGCCTGGTTCCAGCAAAAACACCTTGCCCGGCGTGCTCTGATGCCTGGCACGCCGACAATTGAACTGCTGCACCCCTTGCTCGGTAACGCCCACCAGATAACTGTCATGCCAGTGCGGATCATAGGCATGCCCCTCGAAATGCGCGCGCAGGGTCTCGATGCCGGTGTCGGCGTCCTGGGCCAGATCGAGCCAGTTGTGAGAAGTCATGCGGCACCTGCGAGGCGGAAATCACAGCTCATTTAACGTCTTTGAGGGAGACCATGACTAGAACGTTTGTGCAGGGATCAATTGAATAGCCCTGCCGCAATATTGATAGAAAACCCGAGAATCGAGGTATTGAACAGAAAACCGATCAACGACTGCGCCAGCACGATCTTGCGCAGATCCCGGGTCGCCACGCCAACATCCGATGTCTGCACCGCCACGCCGATGGTGAACGAGAAGTACAGAAAGTCCCAGTAGTTGGGCGTTGTCAGCCCTTCGGCAAAGCGCAGTGCTGGCTCCTTGCCTTCCCAGGTGTAAAACAGCCGCGCGTAATGCACGCTGAAAATCACCCCGATCAATAGCCATGAACCGACCACTGTCAGTGCGGTGAAGCCGTAATGCAGCAGTTTGCGGGTGGTTTCCAGGTCCCTGCTGCCGGCCAGTTCGACGGCAATGGTTGCCAGGCTGGCAATCGCCGCAATGCACACCACGAACAGCACCAGCCCGGCATTTTCGTCTTCGATGTCGGCAATGCGTTTGACGTCAGCCGCCTTGGAGCGCGCGGCAAGCCAGAACATCAGAATCAGGTAAGTCCAGACCCCGACGTTCCAGCCAATGAGGATTTTGCTGATGATTGAATCGGCCGGAACAAGGACCCCGGCCGCGACACCAAAGGTGGCGGCGGCGGACAGGCGTGGGTGCGTGTGGGTGAGGAAGGGCATGGAGGCTCAATGAGTCAAGGCATTGCAGACACCTTAGCCCAGCGCAGTCTGTTATGACCACAATCCGAAGACGATGAGATCCCTGTGGGAGCGGGCTTGCCCGCGATAGCGGAGTTACAGTCAACATAGATGTTGAGTGTGATGGCTTCATCGCGGGCAAGCCCGCTCCCACAGGGATTTGTGTTGGGTCAGGTTTATTTGTGGCGTTTACGCACCAGTTTCATCACCACCACAAAAAACACTGGCACAAACAGCACCGCCAACGTCGCGCTGATCATCCCGCCGATGACCCCGGTGCCGATGGCTTGCTGGCTCGCCGAGCTGGCGCCGGTGGCGATCGCCAGGGGCACCACGCCGAGGATGAATGCCAGCGATGTCATCACGATGGGCCGCAACCGCAGGCGTGCCGCTTGCAAGGTGGCGTCGAGCAGGTCGTGGCCTTCGTCGTACAGGCTCTTGGCGAATTCGATGATCAGGATCGCGTTCTTCGCCGACAACCCAATGATGGTGATCAACCCGACCTTGAAGAACACGTCGTTGGGCATCCCGCGCAGGGTTACCGCCAGCACCGCACCGAGCACACCCAGCGGCACCACCAGCAGCACCGACGTCGGAATCGACCAGCTCTCATACAGCGCCGCCAGGCACAGGAACACGATCAGCAGCGACAGCCCGAGCAGGATCGGTGCCTGGCTGCCGGAAAGGCGTTCCTGCAATGACAGCCCGGTCCATTCCTGACCCAGTCCCACAGGCCCCAATGCCACCAGCCGTTCGATCTCGGCCATGGCTTCGCCGGTGCTGTGGCCGGGTGTCGGTTCACCGGAAATGGCTACTGCCGGGTAACCGTTGTAGCGGGTCAATTGCGCCGGGCCTTGAATCCATTTGGCCTGGACGAAAGCCGAGAGGGGTACCATTTTTCCGCTGTTGTTACGCACGTGGATCTTCAACAGGTCGTCAACCTGACTGCGTTGGTCGCCCTCGGCCTGCACCACAACGCGTTGCATCCGCCCTTGATTGGGGAAATCGTTGATGTAGGTCGAACCGACGGCAGTGGACAGCACGCTGCCGATGTCGGCAAAGGACACGCCCAAGGCATTGGCCTGTTTGCGGTCGACGATCAATTGCACCTGCGGCGCTTCGGCCAGGGCGCTTTCGCGCACGTTCATCAGGATCGGGCTCTTTTCGGCGGCCGCCAGCAACTCGCTGCGGGCCTGCATCAACGTGGCGTGGCCGAGGCCGCCGCGATCCTGCAAGCGGAACTCGAAACCGCTGGAGGTGCCGAGGCCGTCCACCGGAGGCGGCAGCACAGAGAAGGCCATGGCGTCCTTGATCTGGCTCAGGGCGATGTTGGCACGATCGGCAATTGAACTCGCCGAGTCATCGCTGCCACGTTGCGACCAATCCGTGAGTGTCGAGAACGCCAGCGCCGCGTTCTGCCCGCTACCGGAGAAGCTGAAACCGAGAATCACCACGCTGTCGCCGATACCCGGCTCACCGGCGTTATGCGCTTCGATCTGTTCGGCCACCTGCACGGTACGGTTCTTGGTGGCGCCGGGTGGCAACTGAATGTCGGTAATGGTGTAGCCCTGATCTTCCACCGGCAAAAACGAAGAGGGCAGGCGCGCGAAGCACAATCCCAGACCGACCAGCAGCACGCCGTAGATCAGCAGATAGCGACCGGTGCGTTTGAGGGCATAGGCGACCCAGCCCTGATAGCGGTCGGTCAGTTGCTCGAAACGACGGTTGAACCAGCCAAAGAATCCGCTTTTTTCATGATGCTCACCCTTGGCGATCGGTTTGAGCAGGGTCGCGCACAGCGCCGGGGTCAGGGTCAGGGCGAGGAACGCCGAGAACAGGATCGAGGTGGCCATCGACAGCGAAAACTGCCGGTAGATCACCCCGACCGAACCCTGCATGAATGCCATCGGAATAAACACCGCGACCAGCACCAGGGTGATGCCGATGATCGCCCCGGTGATCTGCTTCATGGCTTTGCGCGTGGCGTCCTTGGGCGACAGGCCTTCGTTGGCCATGATTCGCTCAACGTTCTCCACCACCACAATCGCGTCGTCGACCAGGATACCGATGGCCAGCACCATGCCAAACATGGTCAGCACGTTGATCGAGAAACCCAGGGCGAGCATGGTCGCAAAGGTGCCCATCAGCGCCACCGGCACCACCAGCGTCGGGATCAGCGTGTAGCGGATGTTTTGCAGGAACAGAAACATCACGGCGAACACCAGCAACATCGCCTCGCCGAGGGTGTAGACCACTTTGGTGATGGAGACTTTGACGAACGGCGAGGTGTCGTAGGGAATCTTGTATTCGACGTTCGCCGGGAAGTAGCGCGACAGCTCGTCCATCTTCGCCCGCACCAGGGTGGCGGTGTTGAGGGCATTGGCGCCGGGCGAGAGTTGCACGCCGACGGCGGTCGACGGCTTGCCGTTCAGGCGCGTGGAAAACTGGTATTCCTGGCTGCCGATCTCGACCCGCGCGACATCGCCGATGCGCACCGTCGAGCCATCGGGATTGGCCTTGAGCACGATGTCGGCGAATTCTTCCGGCGTCGATAACTGGCCTTTGACCAGAATGGTCGCGGTGATTTCCTGGCTGCTGCGGCTCGGCAAATCACCGATGCTGCCGGCCGAGACCTGGGCGTTCTGGGCGACGATGGCCGCGTTGACATCCGCCGGGGTGAGGTTGAAACCGATCAGCTTCTGCGGGTCGATCCAGATGCGCATCGCTCGTTCGGCGCCATACAGCTGCGCCTTGCCGACGCCGTCCAGGCGCTTGATCTCGTTCATCACGTTGCGCGCCAGATAATCGCTGAGCGCCACGTCGTCGAGCTTGCCGTCGCTCGAAGTGAGGGTGATCAGCAGCAGGAAGCCGGCAGAGACTTTTTCCACCTGCAAACCTTGCTGGTTGACCGCTTGCGGCAGACGCGACTCGACGACTTTGAGGCGGTTTTGCACATCCACCTGGGCCATCTCCGGGTCGGTGCCGGGCTGGAACGTCGCCTTGATCGTGGCGCTGCCGAGGCTGCTTTGCGATTCGAAATACAGCAGGTGATCAGCACCGTTGAGTTCTTCCTCGATCAGGCTGACCACGCTTTCGTCCACGGTCTGCGCTGAAGCGCCCGGGTACACCGCGTAGATTTCGATTTGCGGCGGCGCGACATCGGGGTACTGCGCCACCGGCAACTGCGGGATGGCCAGGGCACCGGCCAGCAGGATGAACAGGGCGACCACCCAGGCAAACACCGGGCGGTCGATAAAAAACTGCGGCATATACAAGCGTCCTGCTTACTGGCCAGAAACCTGGGCAAGTGGAAGAGGGGAGTCGTCGATCTGCACTTTCTCGCCGGGGCGGGCATGTTGCAGGCCTTCGGTGACGATGCGGTCGCCCGGTTTGAGGCCGTGGGTGACGACCCAGCGGTCGTTCTGCACCTGGCCCAATTCCACCGGTTGCTGGCTGATGCGCTGTTCAGCGTCGAGCAGTAGCACTTGCGCGATACCGGCGCTGTCGCGCTGGATCGCCCGCTGCGGCACGCTGATGCCTTGTTGATTGACCGCTTGCTCCAGGCGCACGCGCACGAAACTGCCGGGCAACAGATCAAGGTCGGGGTTGGGGAATTCGCTGCGCAGAATGATCTGGCCGGTACCCGGGTCGACCGTGATATCGCTGAACAGCAATTTGCCCGGCAACGGATAGAGGCTACCGTCGTCCTGAATCAGCGTGGCTTTGGCCTGTCCTTGACCGACTTCTTCAAGCTGGCCGGAGCGGAATGCGCGGCGCAGGTCATTGAGTTCACGGGTCGATTGGGTCAGGTCGGCGTGAATCGGATTCAATTGCTGTATCAATGCCAGCGGCGTGGTTTCGTTCTGCCCGACCAGCGCGCCTTCGGTGACCAGCGCACGGCCGATGCGTCCGGAAATCGGTGCGGTGACGGTGGCGTAACCGAGGTTCAGCCTGGCCCGTTCAACCGCAGCTTTACTGGCGGCGACATCGGCGGCGGTCTGCCGTGCGTTGGCCCGCGCATTGTCGTAATCCTGACCGCTGATGGCCTTGTCGTCGATCAACTGGGCGTAGCGCTGTTCCTGCAGTTTCGCCTGGAACGCATTGGCTTCGGCTTTGCGCAGCGCGGCTTCGGCGCTATCGAGGTCAGCCTTGAACGGTGCCGGGTCGATGCGAAACAGCACGTCGCCTTTTTTCACGTCGCTGCCTTCGCGGAAGGTGCGTTGCAGGACCACGCCAGCCACTCGGGCACGCACTTCAGCAATGCGCGGTGCGGCAATACGCCCGCTCAATTCGCTGCTGATCGACAGCGGTCGGGCTTCGATGGTTTCGATGCGAACGCTGGCCAAGGGTGGCTGTTCCTCGGCGATCGAGGACTTGTCGCACGCGCTCAACGTCAACGCCAGGGCCAAAAGGCTCAGCCTGGCAAGCAGTTTCTTTGACATGAATTACCCCAATAATGACCCCCAGCATCCTACTGGGCGTCGGCGAGGGTAGCGGTGAAGCTTTGTAGGCGCTGTGTGAAATTGTGTAAGGGTTTTACTCAGGAGTGTGTGTGGGCGTATATCCTTCAAGCCTTGAATCTTTTTGCGCCTGTCAGGCCGCTATCGCTGGCAAGCCAGCTCCCACAGTGGTTGAGGCTGCACACACACAATTTGTGTTCACATCAGACCCTGTGGGAGCTGGCTTGCCAGCGATCAGGTCCTGACTGGCGCCACTGTACTTCTGGAAACACCCCATGCCCAACATCCTCCTGGTCGAAGACGACACTGCCCTCGCTGAACTGATTGCCAGCTATCTGGAGCGCAACGGTTTTTCCGTCAGCGTGATCGGCCGCGGCGATCATGTGCGCGAGCGTGCGCGGCTCAATCCGCCGGACCTGGTGATCCTCGATCTGATGCTGCCAGGCCTCGATGGCCTGCAAGTCTGCCGCTTGCTGCGTGCCGATTCGGCGGCGCTGCCGATTCTGATGCTCACCGCCCGCGACGACAGCCACGATCAGGTGCTGGGGCTGGAAATGGGCGCTGACGATTACGTCACCAAGCCGTGCGAACCGCGGGTTCTGCTGGCACGGGTGCGCACGTTGCTGCGGCGCAGCAGCCTCAGCGAGCCGCAAACCGCCAACGACCGGATCCTCATCGGCAATTTGTGCATCGACCTGTCCGAGCGCACCGTGACCTGGCGCGGTCAGTCGGTGGAAATGTCCAGCGGCGAGTACAACCTGCTGGTGGTGCTGGCCCGGCATGCCGGTGAAGTGCTGAGCCGTGACCAGATCCTGCAACGCTTGCGCGGCATCGAATTCAACGGCACCGACCGCTCGGTGGACGTGGCGATCTCCAAGCTGCGGCGCAAGTTCGACGACCACGCCGGCGAGGCGCGCAAGATCAAGACCGTGTGGGGCAAGGGTTACCTGTTCAGCCGTTCCGAGTGGGAATGCTGAGGCCATGTTCAGAATCCTCTTTCGTCTGTACCTGGTGACCATCGTCTCGTTCAGCGCGGCGATTTACCTGGTGCCGGACCTGGTGATCAAGGTTTTCCACGAGCGATTCATCACTTACAACCTCGATTACTCCCGAGGCTTGCAAACCCTCATCGTCAAACAATTCAAAGCCGTGCCGACCGAGCAGTGGCCTGCGCTGGCAGCGGAAATGGACGGTGAGTTCAAACCGTTGCACATTGTGCTCAGCAGCATGGATGACCCCGGGCTGTCCGTGGATGAGCAGCAACGTTTGCAGCGTGGTGAGAACGTGGTGCGCGTGGGCGATTGGGGCTGGCGTACCCTGGCGGTGGCGCCGCTGAATGAACGCACCGTGGTGCACATGGTGGTGCCGCCGGATCCGATGGATGTCAGCCTGTTGTACTGGAGCATCAACGTGCTGATCGGCGCGACCATGCTGGCGTGCCTGTTGCTGTGGTTGCGCCCGCACTGGCGTGATCTGGAACGCCTGAAAAGCGCGGCTGAACGTTTCGGCAAGGGCCATCTGAGCGAGCGGACGCAGATTGCCCCGAGTTCGAACATCGGCAGCCTGGCCAATGTGTTCGACACCATGGCCGGCGACATCGAAAACCTGTTGAACCAGCAGCGTGACCTGCTCAATGCGGTCTCCCATGAATTGCGCACGCCGCTGACACGCCTGGACTTCGGCCTGGCGTTGGCGCTGTCCGATGACCTGCCAGCCGCCAGCCGTGAACGCCTGCAAGGATTGGTCGACCACATCCGCGAACTCGATGAGTTGGTGCTGGAGCTGTTGTCCTACAGTCGCCTGCAAAATCCGGCACGGATACCGGAGCAGGTCGAGGTGTCGCTGGACGAATTCATCGACAGCATTTTGGGCAGTGTCGATGACGAACAATCGCCAGACATCGTCATCGACGTACTGTTGCATGGTCAGCTCGAACGCTTCACCCTCGACCCGCGGCTGACCGCCCGCGCCCTGCAGAACCTGTTGCGCAACGCCATGCGCTACTGCGAAAAACGCATCCAGGTCGGCGTGCAGGTGTGTCCCAAAGGCTGTGAAATCTGGGTGGATGATGACGGCATCGGTATTCCGGACGACGAGCGTGAACGAATCTTCGAACCGTTCTATCGGTTGGATCGCAGTCGTGATCGGGCTACGGGCGGGTTTGGTCTGGGGCTGGCGATCAGTCGCAGGGCGCTGGAGGCGCAGGGTGGCACGTTGACGGTTGAAACCTCGCCGCTTGGGGGGGCGAGGTTTCGGTTGTGGTTGCCGACGCTGGATTGATTTCGGTGTTAACTCGTACGTATGTTTGTTATTTCAGGATTCTGAGGACTACGAACTCTAGGGATCCGCAGGATGTTATCGCGTCGACCGAACTCTATTTTCGGGCTAACAGACCCTGATGTCTGCGGCCGCGAAAAGCTTCCTTGGTTGGGGCTACTGGAAGGCGATGAACGCGGTGGTGACGCCGGTTGCCTCGCGGGATTTGCGTTGGATGTAAGTGAACGCATTTCAAAGTCTCCAGTCTGGGCACGTGCAGGAGCACCTCTGGAACCCCTCAGCCCACGACCCTTAAGCCCGCGACCCTTAAACGCATAGCCTCCGAAAGCAAAGGCCGCAAAGCTGGCGGAAACAACTGCAAGCCCATCAAGTGCATACGCCAGTGTATCGTCTTCTACAATCTCTGCTGCCGCAGCACTAGCCGTTCCAACAACGAGGCCAATAATTCCTGCCAACAGCAAGCCGGAAAAGTGCCCGGTCGGATCGCTGCGATTGACCGGATCTCCCACGCAATACACATACGGATTCAACCCGCCTTTTTCGAAAGGGCTCAAGTTGTCCGGGCTGTTAAAGCGCATCAATACCGGGTTGAACTGGCGGTATCCATTACCCAGATGATAGTGCCCGGTCAACGGGTCTGGCCGTTCGCCGTTAAACCCCAGCAAACTGAGCACGCCGTTTTCACTGGAGCGATGACCGTAGGCGGTATAGACAATGGGCTTGTTTTGCGTGGCATCAAGCACGTTGCAAACTGAACGTTGCCGATCGGTTGCCAGCAAGGTTGCAGTCGTCCTGCCGTCCCGGTGCTGCTGTTGCGCCAATGGCTGGTCATCGTGCTGTAACAGGCTGTGCCGCACAGATCCCTTAATTTCGGTGGTCAAGCGAGTCTTGCAGTAAAAGCGTTGGAGGCTGTCTGAAGTTGGAAGCGCACTGCCGACCAGGCGGTCGAGAGCGTCGTGATGGTAGCGACACAATGTGGTGTTACTAGAGAAAGTAGACATCGATCGAGCTCCATTGAACGCTCAAGATAGGTGCTCTCAGCTTCGGAGGATTGTTGATCGTAGTCTACTGTCAGAAATACCAGTGTTGGCTCGCCCGCGACATGATCTCCAGGGCAGCTTATGATCAAGTGCCAAGAAGTATCATGTGCTGAGCCGGCCGCGCAGTGATTTGGCCATGCCTTCCAGGTCGGTCATGGAATTACGCCCGATCAGCATCCACGCGTGTTGCATATCCGCCCAATAGACAATGTTCATGCCATGTCGACGCTCCCGGGCGATAGGCCGGCTGCCGCTGTTGGAGCGGGTGATGCATAGCGCCAACGGGCCGTGGAGCGGATCGAGGTAGGTGATCTGGGCGATAGGCACGCCATCGTATTCAAGAATTTGCGCACGCTTGAGTTCGGCGCGAGGCAAGGCCAGTTGCGCCGGCGCAATGCTCAGGTCCAGGCTGGCCTCGATCGTGCGCAATTGCGTGCGCTGGGTGGCTTCATCGTTGGGCAAATGGTCGAGGGTTTGCGGAATGTACAGGACCATGTAGTCAGCCACCAACTGGCGCCAGTTATCGTTCTGCTGACTGGCTTGCCAAGCGAGGAACAGACGATCCGCCAGCACACCGGTCACCAGAAATCCGGCTGCCGCCGCTAGA